>NZ_JBEOVG010000014.1:0-158566 GCF_040295345.1 Actinosynnema sp. NPDC002837 | reverse complement strand
CGGCGGGACGCTTTTCCCCGCCGGGCCTGCCGGCTTCGGCCTGCCTGGAGTGCCCGTAAGGGCCCCATGTCAAATCGAGCCGGACCTGACCCGAGCAGCCTCCCTCGACTCACACCGTCGACGTCTCCGCACTCGCCTGCTCGTGCGCCAACCGCGCCAACTCCACCCTCGAACCGATCCCGAGCTTCCTGAAGATCCCCCGCAGGTGGTAGTTCACCGTGTGGGGCGACAGGAACAACTGCTTCGCCACCTGCCGGTTCGTCAACCCGGCCCCCACCAACCGGGCGATATCCCGCTCCGCCTCGGACAACAACCTCCACTCCTCCACCCCACCCGCACCACCCGCACCCGAACCAGAACCACCCGCACCAGAACCAGCCACCCGCCCACCCCCGCGTAACCGGGCCAACTCACCATCCGCCCCCATCCGCTCGAAGATCCTCGACGCGACCGTCGTGTGCGCCGAAGCCCGAACCACCTCACCGGCCTCGGCCAACACCTCCGCGAGGTCCTCGTTCGCGTTCGCCCGCGCCCACGGGTGCCGATGCCGCTCCGCCGCCTCCCGCAACCGCTCCGCGTCCCGCTCCACCAACGCCCGCGCGTGCCGCGCCGCCACCGACACCGCCGGGAACCCCGGGTTCTCGGCCGCCAACCGCTCGGCCGCGCCGACCACCTCCCCCGCCAACCCCCCATCCCCCACCGCCGAAGCCTGCCGCACCAACCACGGCGCGGCCCCCGGCTCCTCGACCAACATCCGCCGCACCCCGGCGGGATCGTCCATCCGCTCACGCGCCAACTCCACAGCCCGCTCGGCCCCACCCCGAGCGTGCGCCAGCAACAACTCCACCCAGTCGTACTGCCCCGAGTGCAACACCGCCTCACCCGCCGCCAGATCCGCCCGGTACCGACGCACGTGCTCGCCCGCCGCCGCCACGTCTCCCCGGTGCAACGCCACCGTCGCCAACACCGTCGACGCGAGCGGCACCAGGATCCGCAGCCCCCGGTCGCGCGCGCTCGACAGCCCGCGCCGCGCCGCCGCCAGCGCCCGGTCCAACTCCCCCGCCTGGACCAGCACCCTGGCCCGCGCGATCGTCCGCGCGGCCGGCGCACCCGCCTTCACCGCCTCGTCCTCACAAGCCGCCCCGTGACACCTCTCCCCCTCGCACCCGGCCCCCTCGCACCCCTCCCCCTCACGGACCCACTTCTCCGCCCGCTCGAAGTCACCCAACGCCGACAACTTCAACGCGAACGACACCGCCGACTGCGACTGCCACCACGCGGTGGGCCGGTCGAGCTCCCAGCGCGTCGACTGACGACCCCAGTACATGGCCTCGGCGAGCTTCCCGGCGTTCCACTCCAGGCACGAGTGGACCGTCGCCGCCATCACCACGTCCGCGTCCGCGGGCTCCCGGTCCCGCGTCGTCAACACCGACAACGCGTGCGCGCCCGCCCGGCTCCCCGTGGCGAAGTACAGCGACAGCAACCGCCCGGCCTGCGCCAGCCGCCGCAACGGACCGGGCACACCGGGCGTGGTCAGCACGTGCTCCATCTCGGACACCGCGTCCGCGGGCCGGCCGTCCGCCAGCAGGATCCCCGCCAGCACCACGTGCAGCTCGGCCGCCGCGCGGGTGGGCACACCGCCCGTCAGGCTCTCCCTCGCCAGCGCGATGGCGGAGCCGAGCCTGCCGTTGGCCGCCAACGACCGCACCCCGCCCACCGCGGCCGCGCCCCGCGCCTCGTCCTCCTCGCCCCACTCCTCGGGCGCCTCCGCCACCTCGGCCGACCTCGCGCGCAGCGCCTCCACGTCGTGCCGCAGGGCGTGCCGCACCGACCCGGGCATCGAGTCCACCACCGCCCGCCACACCAGGTCGGACGCGAACTCCAGCCGCTCGTCGACGCACACCACCAGCCCGGAGGCCAGCACCTCGTCCACCGCGAGCAGCAGCGCTCCAGTGGTCTCGTCCATCATCGCGGCCACGTCCTGGAGCAGGAACGACCTGCCGATCACGGCCGCGACCCGCAGCACCTGGGTGGCCTTGGCCGACATCGCGTCGACCTGACCTCGCACCGCGGCCCCGACCCGGCGCGGCAGCCACCCGCCGCGCGGCCGGGCCACGCCGTCGCGCACGTCGAGCCGTCCTTCTTCCCGCAAGCCCTCCACGAGCTCGGCGACCAGGCGCGGGTTGCCGCCCGCGCCCGCCGTGAACGACGCCAGGTCGGGGTGCGGCACCGCGCCGAGCAGGTCGGTGACCATCCGCTCGACCGCGTCGTCGTCGAGCGGCCCGAGCGGGAGCACCTCCCCGTGCCGGCTCAGCGCGTCCCGGATCTCCACGGCCTCGCCGCACAACGCCGCCAACACCGACACCGACCGATCCCCGCCGGCGGTCGCCGCCAACTCGAGCAACGCCGCCGGGTCCTCGTGCGCCTGGTCCACCACGATCAGCACCGGCACCCGATCGCTTTCCACCCGATCGAGTGCCGCCGCCACGTCGGCCGACGCCGCCAACCCGGCCCCCGGAACGGGCACCACGGCGAAACCCCGGTCGCGGGCGGCGGCGACCGCCTCGCGCAACAGGGAGGTCTTTCCGGAGCACGGCGGGCCGTCGATGGCCAGCAGGCCACCGGGCGTGGACAGGAAGCGGAGAACCGAAGCCCATTCACGATCCCGGCCGTACAATTTCGACACAATCAAGACTGCTACGCATCTCGACTGGCTGTCAATTCAGCCGGCCGCGCCGTTACCGGCGTTTTCACCTAATGCGACGAGTGGCGCCACCCGATCCAGTTCACGCATCACCGACTCGGGATCGGGCGCGAGCACCACTCCGGCGGAGCGCAACACGGCCAAGTGGCCCTCGAACGCGGGGTGGGCCGCCTGGCCCTCGGACACCTGCGGCAGCGCGACCATCGGCTTGCCGGTGCCCAACGCCTCGCACAACATCGTGAGCGCCTGGTTGTCGGCGATCCCCAGCGCGAGCTTGACCAGCGAGTTCGCCGTCGCCGGCGCGAACACGAACGCGTCCGGCGCCGGGTAGGGCTTGGGCTCCCACGGCAGGCGGGACGTCCACCGCACCGGCAACCCCGTCAACTCCCGGAGCGAATCAGACTCGGGCTCGAGCCACCGGGCCGCGGTGGGGGTGAACGTGATCGCCAACCGCCACCCCTTGGCGGCCAGGGGCCGAGCGAGCCGGTCCACGAACCACTGCTCGACCCCTCCCCCGGCCGACGCGACAACACCGAGCACCGCCGCACCGCTCACGAGAGCACCACTCACCAGAGCCCACCATTCACCCGACCCGGCCCGATCTGACCCCGCTCACCGGATCCCGCTCACCAAACCGCCGTCATCGAATCACCGATCCCCCGATTCACCCGGTCACCGATTCACAAGATCACCGGATCACCGGATCACCGAACCAAGGAACCAACGGATCACCGGATCAACCCACCACTCACACCGGCCGCCGCAGAATCGCGCAGAACATCGCGTCCGTCCCGTGCTTGTGCGGCCACAACTGCACCTGCGGCCCGTCGCCCAGCTCCGGCACGCCCGGGAAGAACTCCCGCGCGTCCACCCACTCCGCCCCGGTCCGGCGCGCCACGTCGCCCACCACGCCCACCGTCTCCGACAAGTGCGGCGTGCACACCACGTACGCCACCACACCGCCCGGCCTGACCAGCGACAACGCCGCCGTCAACAGCTCGCGCTGCAACCTGGCCAACGGCGCGACGTCCGAGGGCTGCCGCCGCCACCGCGCCTCCGGCCGGCGCCGCAACGCGCCCAACCCGGTGCACGGCGCGTCCACCAGGACCCGGTCGAACCCGCCCTCCTCGAGCCCGGACTCCCGGCCGTCGGCCACGTGCACCGTGATCGGCAGGTCGCCCATGGCCTTGCGGATCAGCTCCGCCCGGTGCGGCGCCTTCTCGACCGCGTCCATCGACGCGCCCGACAACCGGGCCAGCGACCCCAGCAGCACGGCCTTCCCGCCGGGCCCCGCGCACAGGTCCAGCCACCGCTCGTCACGGCCCTCGACCGGCACCCGCGTCAACGCCACCGCGCACAGCTGGCTGCCCTCGTCCTGCACGGCCGCCAACCGCTCGCGCACCGCGTCGAGATCGCCCGGGTCGCCCGCGCCCGCGTCCAGGTGCACCCCGTACGGCGAGTACGGCGCCACCTCGCCGCCGGTCATCGCGGCCAGCTCCTCCGCGCTGCACTCACCGGGCCTGGCCGCGAGGTGCACGGCCGGCCGCGCGTCGTCGGCGAGCAACGCCTCCCGCAGCGGCTCGCCACGACTTCCGAGCGCCTCCGCGAACGCCTGCGCGATCCACCGGGGGTGCGCGTTGGCCATGGCCACGTACCCGATGGGGTCGGTGTCCTCGTCCGGCGCGACCTCCTCGACCCAGGCCGCCTCGTCCTGCCCGGTCACCCGCCGCAGCACGGCGTTCGCGAACCCGGCCGCGCCCGAACCCCGGTCGGCGCGCACCAGGTCGACCGTCGAGGCCACCGCCGCGTGCGCCGGGATGCGGGTGCGCAACAACTGGTAGGCGCCCAGCCGCAGCGCGTCGAGCACCGCACCGTCCACTTCGGACAACGGCCGGTCGGTGCAGGCCGCCAGCACCGCGTCCAGCAGCCCCTGCGCGCGCAGCGACCCGTACGTCAGCTCGGTCGCCAGGGCCGCGTCACGCCCGGTGATCCGACGTTCCCGCAGGATGCCCGGCAGCACCAGGTTCGCGTAGGCGTCGCGCTGCCGGACGGCGCGCAGCGTGTCCAGCGCGGCCTGGCGGGCGGGGTCCTCCACCGGCGGTCGCTCCGGACCGGTGCGACCGCGGGGCGGGTGCGCCCGCCGAGGGCGGGATGGACGCGAAGACCTCTGGGTCATGAAATCCGTTCCCCCGCTTCGATCCGGGCGCCGCGCGCCCAGTCGGTCGCCGACATCCGCTTCTTGCCCTGCGCCTGCACCTCGCCCAGCGCCACCGGGTCGGTGGCCGTGCCGACGAGCACGCGCTTGCGCTCCACCCGGAGCTCGCCGGGCGCGAGCGGCTCCTCCGCCTCGACGGGGAGCACCGGGCCGAGCTTGAGCCGCTCACCGCGGAACTCCGCCCACGCACCGGGGTCCGGCGTCACCGCGCGGGCCACCCGGTCGATCGCGACGGCGGGCGTGCCGAAGTCGAGCCGCGCGTCGTCGACGGTCACCTTCGGCGCGTAGCTCACGCCCTCCTCGGGCTGGTCCACGGGCCGCAGGGTGCCGTCCGCGATGCCGTCCACAGTGGACAGCAGCAGGCGCGCGCCGGACTCGGCGAGCCTGCCGAGGAGGTCACCGGCCGTGTCCCGGTCGCGCACCCGCTCGGTCACCACGCCGTACACCGGGCCCGCGTCCAGCTCCTTGACGATGCGGAACGTGGTCGCGCCGGTGATGTCGTCGCCGTGCCGCACGGACGCCTGCACCGGTGCCGCGCCGCGCCAGGCCGGCAGCACCGAGAAGTGCAGGTTCACCCAACCGTGCCGGGGGATCGCCAGGGCGGACTCGGGCAGCAGCGCGCCGTAGGCCACCACCGGGCACAGGTCCGGCTCCAGCTCCTTCAACCGCGCCTGGAACACCGGGTCGCCCGCCTTGGCCGGCGCCAGCACCTCGATGCCGCGTTCGTCGGCCAGCGCCGCGACCGGGGAGCGCTCCACCCGGCGGCCACGACCGGCGGGCGCGTCCGGCCGCGTCACCACGGCCACGACCTCGTGCCGGCCGGACTCCAGCAGCGCCCGCAACGACGGCAGCGCGACCTCGGGCGTGCCCGCGAAGACCAGCCGCATGTCAGATCCCCCCGCGACGCACGTCGGGACTCCACCGGGACGGCCTGGTTTCCTGGACGAACACGCACTCTCCTCGCATCTTCCGCGACACCGCAGGCCGCAAGTCTAGAAGAGCGCCTTCGACCCAGCTCGCCCGCGACCTTCGCCCCCACCGCACCCGCGAGGTCGCGTCGATCGTTCGCGACTCATTTTCCGGCGATCACGCTCTTCGATCGTCGGAAAATCAGGCGCGAACGATCGACTTCCGGGCGACCTCGCCGCCGTCTGCGGAGCAGCGGCAATCAAACACAGCAGCGGCCATCAACCACCAAACAACGGGTGCGGCGACTGCTTGATCGTCGGCACGCCGCCGTCGAACCACGACTGCTGCCGGATCGCCCGCATGGCCTCCTTGCGGGTCGCCTCGTCCAGCCGGTCGAGGAACAGCACGCCGTCGAGGTGGTCGGTCTCGTGCTGGATGCAGCGGGCCAGCAGGTCCGTGCCCTCGACCTCGATCGGCTCGCCGTGCATGTTCCAGCCCTTGGCCACCACGTGGCGGTGTCGCCGGCAGTCCCACGACAGGCCGGGGATCGACAGGCAGCCCTCCGGGCCGTCCTGCTCCTCCTCGCCGACGACCTCGAACGTCGGGTTGACCAGGTGACCGGCGAAACCGTCGCAGTGGTAGGTGAACACCCGCAGGCCGACGCCGAGCTGCGGCGCGGCCAACCCGGCGCCGCCCGCCTCGCTCATGGTGTCCCACAGGTCCTTGACCAGCTTGCGCAGCTCCGCGTCGAAGTCGGTGACCTCGACGGCGGGCGTCCGCAGCACCGGGTCGCCGAACAGCCGGATCGGTTGGACGGTCACGCGCACTCCTCGAAGCCTGGGGAGGTCCCAGTCTACGAAAGCGCGCTCAGTGCTCCAGGTCACGGCCGAGGAAGGCGACGCCGACCAGCGCGGCCAGGAAGTGCCCGACGAACCGGGCCGCCGTCGTGACCACCGGCTTCACCGCGCTCGCCGCGCCGGCGGTCGGGCGGCTGACAGCGCTCGGTGTGGGTGTCATGGTCATCGTGGTCATGTCGGCTCCTCCGCTCCCGGCTCCTGTGCTCCCAGCGTGCGCCCCGGCGGCGTCGCCTGGCGTCCGCTCGGAGTCGCGAGGGGTCGTCATCCTCGGGAATGAGATCGGCTGCAACGCCGGGGGCGGCTGCGGCTACTTACCGACATGACTGCTGCGACATCGGGCCGGCAGGGGGCAGCACGGGTGACCGACACCGACGCGGAGCTGTGGGCGCGCGGCGACCAGGCGGCGTTCGGCGCGCTGTTCGACCGCCACGCCGACGCGGTGTGGAACCACGCCTACCGGCTGACGGCGTCGTGGTCGCTCGCCGAGGACCTGACCTCCGCCACGTTCCTGGCCGCGTGGCGGCGCCGGTCCGACATCACCCTGGTCCGCGACAGCGCCCTGCCGTGGCTCTACACCGTGGCGGGCAACCTGGCGCGCACCGAGTTCCGCCGCCTCGGCCGGTTCCGGCGGGCGTTGCGGCGGGTGCCCGGCCAGGAAGCGGTGCCCGATCACGCCGAGCGCGTCATCGCCTCGGTGGACGACGACCGCGCGTTACGCCGGGTGTTGGACGTGGTGGCCACCTTGCCCAGAGCCGAACGTGAGGCCGTGGAGCTGGTCCTGCTGGGCGAGCTGTCCACGGCCGAGGCCGCCGAGGTGCTCGGCGTCGCCGAGGTGAGCGTGCGCTCGCGGATCTCGCGGGCCCGTGCGCGACTGCGTGCCGTGGAGGAGCGATGAGCCAGCCGGGGATCAACCTGCCGCCGCGCCGCCCCCTACCGCCTGACGTGCGGAAACGGCTGCGCCGCCGGGTCGTGGGCGGTGGGGCCGTGCGCGCGCCGCTCGCCGCCGCGGCGGCCGTCGTGATACTCGCCGCGGGCGGTGCGATCATCGCCCAGTCCACCGGGGGCGACGACCGCACCGCCGTCACGCCGCCGTCCACCACCTCCTCGGCGGCCGGGTCGCAGGCCCCTCCCGTCACCGGCGTCTCGCCCGGCGCGGCCACGACCGACGCGGCGCGGTGCGGGCTCGGCGACGCCGACGTGCGGTTCACGCTCCGCCTGGCGGGCCGCCGGATCCTCGTGACGCGGGACGACCGGTTCTGCGAGCTCACGCACACGACGATCTCGAAGAACAGCCCCGCGGTCGGCCCCGTCCCGCTCGAGGACGGCGCGGCGGCGGTGTTGTGGCGCAGTGGCAGCGGCGTGCTGATCGGGCGCGTGCCGGCCGGGACCGGCCGCGTCGTGCTGGACTCCGGGGACCCGACCGGCGCCGGACCCGTCCCGGTCTCGCTGGTAGAGGACCTGTTCGTGACCCCGTACACCACGGTGGGCTTGTCGGCGCGCTTCACCACGGCGTCGAGCGTGGTCTTCGCGGGGATCGACGTCGTGGCGCTGCCGACCGCGGAGGTCTGGGCGGCGCCGCGGGAGGAGTTGCCACCGGGCGACCCGGACGTGGCCCGGTGCCTGGACCGGGCCCTGCTGGACGCGGCGCGGTGGGTGGGCGACCCGCTGAAGTGGCGACCCGGAGCGGTCTCGGGCCAGGCGGCCGACGCCCGGCTGGTGCTGCACGACCAGGCCGGGAAGACCGCCCTCTGCGAGTTCAGCCTGGGTCGGCCGCTGCTCGTGCACGAGGAGGACCCGGCACCGCGGCGTGGCGAGTCGTTCGCGATCCGCTACGTGACCAGTCGCGAGACCGGCCCCGGACCCGGCGACGGGCACGTGCTGCTGGCCGGCACGGTCGACGCGACGCGCGTGGGCGGCCTGGAGATCACCGATCCCCGGGGGCGGACGGTGGCGGCCACCCTGCGGGACGGCACGTTCATCGCCCGGCTGGACCAGCGGCACCTGACCGCCGCGGACGCCCTCCTCGACGGCTTCCGGGTGCGCGTGCTCGACCACGGCAACCAACCGGTCGAGACCGTGACGCTGGGCTGAGACCGGTGTGGTCCCGCCCGACCAGGGGGCGGGCGGGACCACACCACCACGTCATCGCGTCGGCCACACCGCCCGGGCCGCGCCGCCGCCACGCCGGGACGTCTCCGCCGCCGCGCGCCACCGGCCGTCGGGCAGGCGTTCGACCGCCGTGACCGCGCCGATCTCGGCGGTGGACGTGAACCGGTGGCCCAGCGCGCGCAGCGCCGCGGCCTCCGCGCCCGCCAGGAACGCGGGCTCGGCCTGGGTGTTGGCGGCGTTGCGCTGGGACGCGCGCGGCGCGGCGATCGCCTCGACCAGCGGCGTGCCGCGGTCCAGCCGCCGGGTCAGCACCTGCAGGACGGTGGTGATGATGGTCGCGCCGCCGGGCGAGCCGAGCGCCAGCACCGGCTTGCCGTGCTCCAGCACGATCGTCGGCGTCATCGACGAGCGCGGGCGCTTGCCGGGGCCGGGCAGGTTCGGGTCCGGCACGCCCGGCGTCACCGGCGTGAACGAGAAGTCGGTCAGCTCGTTGTTGAGCAGGAACCCGCGACCGGGCACCACGATGCCGCTGCCGCCCTCCTGCTCGATGGTCAGCGTGTAGGCGACCACGTTGCCCCAGCGGTCGGCGACCGTCAGGTGGGTGGTGTCCGTGCCCTCGTACGGCGTGGCGGCCGGCTCGCCGCTGGTCGCGCACGGCGTCGGGTTGCGCGGATCACCGGGTGCGACCGCGCCGGTCATGGCCGCCGTCGGCGAGATCAGGCACGCCCGGCTGTCGGCGAAGCGCTGCGACAGCAGCTCCCTCGTCGGGACGTCGCTGAACGCCGGGTCGCCGACCCAGCGGTTGCGGTCGGCGAACGACAGCCGGCTGGCCTCCAGGAACCGGTGCAGGTACTGGACCGGTTCCTCGGCGGCCAGGTCCGTGGTCTCGAGGATGTTCAACGCCTCACCGGCGGTCGTGCCGCCGGAGGACGGCGGGGCCATGCCGAACACGTCGTAGTCGCGGTAGCGGACGCGGGTCGGCTCGCGCAGCGGCGCCTCGTACCCGGCGAGGTCGGCCGCCGTCATGTCACCGGCCCGGACCTTGCGGGTGGAGCCCGCCACCACGGGCGGCTGCCGGACCGCCGCCACCAGGTCGCGACCCACCTCACCGCGGTAGAACGCGGACATGCCGTCCTTGCGCAGCGCGCGGTAGGTGTCGGCCAGGTCGGGGTTGCGGAACGTGCTGCCGATCGCCGGCGGCGCGCCGCCAGGCAGGTACAGGGCGCTGGTCGAGCTGAAGTCCGCGAAGCGGGCGGCGTTGTCGCTGACCTGCCGGTGGAACGTGGCGTCGACGGTGAAGCCGCGCCGGGCCAGCTCCTCCGCCGGCCGCACGGCCTGGTCGAGCGACCACGTGCCCCACTGCCGCAGCGCCTGCTGCCAGGTGCGCGGCGTGCCCGGCACGCCCACCGACAACCCGCTGGTCATGGCCTCGGCGAACGGGAGCGGGACGCCGTTCTCCACGAACAGGTGCGCGTCGGCGGAGGCGGGCGCGGTCTCCCGCCCGTCCACTGTGGACACCCGGTGAGTGCGGGCGTCGTAGTGCACGAGGAACCCGCCGCCGCCGATGCCGGCGGAGAACGGGTCGGTGACGCCCAGCGCGGCGGCCACGGCGACGGCGGCGTCCACCGCGTTGCCGCCGCGGCGCAGGACGTCGACGCCGATCTGCGAGGCGTCGGGGTCGACGCTGGACACCACGCCGCCGAAGCCGACCGCTTCGGGCACGCGTGGTGGATCGGCGACCGCGGAGGCGGTGGCGGGCAGGAGTGGTGCGACGAGGAGGGATGCGAGGACGCTGGCGACAGTCGACCGGAGCATCGTTCCCTTCTACTCCACCCCGGCCGAAAGCAGAACCACCCGGGAGTCGCCGTGTCGGGTTCCGCACCGAAGCGCTTCGTGGGAGCGGACGACGCCGTGGGGCCGGAGGACGTCGAGGTCAGAGGACTTCGAGCGGGTCGAGCTTGACCCGCACCACGTCCGGTTCCTTCCGGGCGCTGCGCACGGCCAGCACGTCGGCCAGCAGCGCGGCCAGCGCGCGGCCCTCCGTCCGGGACACCCGCACCAGGGCGCGTTCCTTGTCCTCCGACAGCGGCACCGGGCCCAGGACTTCGCCCGTCGGCGGCAGGTCCAGCTCCTCCAGGACGCCGGCCAGCGCGTCCGGCGCGCCGTCCACGGTGGCCATCCGCACGGCGGGCGGGAAGCCCAGCTCGGCACGCGCCGCCAGCTCCTGCCGCGCGTGCCACACCGGGTCCCACCGGACCAGGGCCTGGACCGGCGCCAACGACGAGTCCGCGACCACGACCACCCGCCCGGCCGCGTGGACCAGGGCCGCCGCCGTCATCCACCGCCGCAGCGCCTCCTCCGCCGCGCGCAGGTCGGCCCGGCCGAGCAGCGCCCAGCCGTCCAGCAGCAGGGCCGCGCCGTAGCCGCCCTCGGTGAACGGCTCCGCGCCCGGCGTGGCCACCACCAGGGACCGGCCGCCCGGCACCTCGGCCAGCACCTCGTCGCCGCCCGACGTGCGGACCGGCACGCCGCTGAACGCGCGCCCCAGCTCCTCGGCCGTGCGGCGGGCGCCGATGACCTGGCCGCGCAGCCGGCGCGAACCGCAGTTCGGGCAGCGGTACGCCGCCTCCGTCGCGCCGCACCAGCGGCAGTACGCGGGCCTCGGCACGCCGTCCTGGGTGCCGCCCGGCAGCGCCAACGGGCCCGCGCACCGGCGGCACCGGGCGGGCGACCGGCACTGACCGCAGGCCAGCGCGGGCACGTACCCGCGCCGGGGCACCTGGATGAGCACCGGCGTGTCCGCCGCCAGCGCGGCCCGCGCGGCGTCGAAGGCGATCGACGGCAGCCGGGCCGACCGCGCCGCCGCGTCCTTCACCTCCTGCCACTCGCTCTCGCCCACCGCCGCCACCCTCGGCGCCACGGCCCGCAGCGTGTCGCGGGCCGCGACCACCTCGTGCGCCCAGCCGCTGTCCACCAGCAACTGGGCCTCCGCGGTCCGGGCGAAGCCGCCGACCAGCAGCGACGCGCCGGTCAGGTGCGAGCGCTGCACCAGCACGTCCCGCACGTTCGGGTACGGCATCCGCGGCTCGGAGTGCAGGTCGTCGCCGTCGTCCCAGACCGCGACCAGCCCGAGGTCCCGCACCGGTGCGAAGGCCGCGCCACGCGTGCCCAGCACCACCCGCACCGCACCCCGCCGCACGGCCAGCCACCGCTTGTACCGCTCGGACGGCCCGAGGTCGGCCGACAGCGTCACCACGCCCGCCTCGCCCACCAGCGCCGCGCACGCCCGCTGGAGCCGGGCCAGGTCGCGGTGGTCCGGCACGACCACCAGCGCGCCCTTGCCCGTGCTCGCCACCGACGCCGCCGCCTCGGCCAGCCGGGCGGGCCAGTCCTCGGCGGGCAGCGCCTGCCACACCGCCCGCGCGGCCCGGCCGGACCGCAGCGCGTCCAGCAGGTTCGGCCCGAACGGGTAGCGCGCCCACCCCTCGTCCGAGGGCGCCTCGGGCACCGGCGCGGGTTCGTCGGAGGGCTTGGCCTCGGCCCGCGCGTGGCGGGGCGGGATCGCCATCCGCAGCACGTCGATCAACGACCCCGCGTACCGGTCCGCGATCGCCCGCGCCAGCTCGGCCACCTCCGGCGACAGCACCGGCTCCGGCGAGATCACCCGGTCCAGGAACGTGAGCTTCCGCCCGTACTCCGACGACTCCGCCCGCTCCAGCAGGTAGCCGTCCACCAGCTGGCCGGCGAACCGCACCCGCACCCGGCAGCCGGGCACGGCGTCCGCGTCCTGCTCGGTCGAGACCTGGTAGTCGAACGGCCGGTCGAGGTGCGCCAGCGGCACGTCCACGCACACGCGGGCAACCGGCAGCGAGGCGGCGGGAACCCGCTCGCCCCTCCTGCTCGTCGCCTTGCCCGCCACGGGTGGAGGTCTACCAGAGACCGGGGTGGACGCCCGCGACCCGGGCCCCGATCGGGACACCATACCCCCAGTATCGAACACGTGTTCGACCTTGGCAAGATCACGACCGGGTGATCGCGGGCGACACGCTCTCCCGCCCGTTCTCCAGGTGCCCCGCCAGCCTGCGGCGGAACCCGCCGTCGGAGGTGATCGTCACGTCGTACCAGCCGTGCCGGAACGCGGTCAGCCACGGCACCAGCCGCCGCCTGCCCGGCCGCACCGCCACCTTGAAGTCCCGCCCGTCGCCCACCACGGCGAACGTCACGTCCGACGGGCCGAAGTTCGCCAGCGTGATCGACACCATGCGGCTGTGCGCCGACGTGGCCAGCGCCACCGACTCGCCCCGCGCGCCCGCGAACTCGCGCCGGAACCCGTTCGGCCCGACCACGGTGAACCGGTACCGGCCCTCGAACGGCACCACGACGTCCACCGAGGACCGCACGTCGAAGTGGACCGGGCCCTCGAACTCGCCCGCGTGCGGGTGCAGCGCCAGGTGCACGCTCTCGTCGCCCGAGTTCCGCAGTTCCAGCCGCACCTCGCCGCCGACCGCCGCACCCGACACGTCCGGCTGGTAGGGCAGCGGGCGGGCTGGCCGCACGCCCGGTTCCTGCCGGTCAACGGGCGGGCCGTGCTCCACCACCACCGGCCGGCGCGCCCGCCGGGTGAAGTCGAACGCCGAGGTCAGGTCGCCGCACGCGGTCCGCCGCCACGCGTCGATCCCCGACGCCGCCACGCCGAGCCACCGTTCCAGGAACCGGATCGTGGACGAGTGGTCGAACACCTGCGAGTCCACGTACCCGCCGACCGTCCACGGCGACACGACGACCATCGGCACGCGCGGCCCCAGCCCGGGCGCGTCCGCCACGCCGTGCGGCGGGCAGGGCGGCGGCACGTGGTCGAAGTGCCCGTCGGCCTCGACGTGGGTGACGAACAACGCGGTGGAGTCCCACACGTCCGGCGTGGACGCCAACGCGTCGAGCACCTCGTAGGTGAGTGACGCGTCGGGGCGCTCGCACGCCATGAGGAACGACACCCGGGGCAGCCGGCCCGCCACCACGTCGGCCCGGAACGACGCCGTCAGCTCCCCGTCGCACAGTGCCTCGCGCGCGATCCTCGCGAACCGGGTGGCGAACTGGTCCTGGCGTTCGGCCGACTCCCGGTAGACGCGCCACGACGTGCCGGCGTCCTGGAGCCGTTCGGCGTACCCCGCCCACTCGGCCTCGGCGTGGGGCGTGCCGTGGTAGGCGTCGCAGACGGTGAACGTGTCCGCCAGCTCGTAGTCGAACGGCAGGTCACGTCGGTCGTGGGCGGTGGCGCTGCGGGCGTCGTCGATCGCGTCGGGGTCGGCGAAGCCGCGCACCCCGCGCAACGTGCCGTAGCAGTGGTCGAACGACCGGCGCTCGCGCACGAGCAGCACGACGTGCTCGATGGCGGACAACCCACCCGACCGGGGCTCCCGTGCCAACGCCTCGTGCACTGACGACGGCAGCAGGGAACCCGTCACGGCGGTGTGCGGCGTGCGACGCGTGTCGGGCATGACCGTGTCTAACGCGCGCCGGTGAACTCAAGAGGTCCTCCGGACCACACCCGCGCAACCCGCGGCGGACATCGACGCGGAACCGTCGGACCGCGCCTGCAAAATAAAGCAGGGGTCCCCTTGGGCGGGGACCCCTGCGCAGCGTCGCTCGGGCGTCAGGCGCCCCAACGCCGGTCGGGCGTCAGGCGCCCGCGGCGGCGCGGAGGGCGTCGGCGCGGTCCGTGCTCTCCCACGGCAGGTCGACGTCGGTGCGGCCGAAGTGGCCGTAAGCGGCGGTCGGGGCGTAGATCGGGCGCAGCAGGTCCAGGTCGCGGATGATCGCGGCCGGGCGCAGGTCGAAGACCTCGCCGATCGCCTGCTGGATCTTGGTCGGGTCGACGGTCTCGGTGCCGAAGGTCTCCACGAACAGACCCACCGGGGCCGCCTTGCCGATGGCGTACGCCACCTGCACCTCGATGCGCGTGGCCAGCCCGGCGGCCACCGCGTTCTTCGCCACCCAGCGCATCGCGTACGCCGCGGACCGGTCCACCTTCGACGGGTCCTTGCCGGAGAACGCGCCGCCGCCGTGGCGGGCCATGCCGCCGTAGGTGTCGACGATGATCTTGCGACCGGTCAGGCCGGCGTCACCCATCGGGCCGCCGATGACGAAGCGGCCGGTCGGGTTGACCAGCAGCCGGACGTCCGAGGTGTCCAGGCCGAGCGCGTCGACCTCGGGGGCCACGACGTGCCGGCGGATGTCGACGCCGAGCAGCTTCTCCAGGTCGATGCCGTCCGCGTGCTGCGTCGACACCACGACGGTGTCCAGCCGCACCGGCTGGTCGCCCGCGTACTCGATGGTGACCTGGGTCTTGCCGTCGGGACGCAGGTACGGCACCGTGCCGTCCTTGCGCACCGCGGTCAGCCGCCGCGACAGCCGGTGCGCCAGCGCGATCGGCAGCGGCATCAGCTCGGGCGTGTCGGTGCACGCGTAGCCGAACATGAGGCCCTGGTCGCCCGCGCCCTGCTTGGCGATCTCGTCCTCGGTGCCCTCGACGCGCTTCTCGAACGCGGTGTCCACGCCCTGCGCGATGTCCGGCGACTGCGAGCCGATGGCCACGTTCACGCCGCACGAGTAGCCGTCGAAGCCCTTGGCCGACGAGTCGTAGCCGATCTCGACGATCTTGTCCCGCACGATCGAGGGGATGTCGGCGTAGGCCTCGGTGGTGACCTCGCCCGCCACGTGCACCTGGCCGGTGGTGACCATCGTCTCCACCGCGACGCGCGAGCGCGGGTCCTTCGCCAGCAGCGCGTCGAGGATCGAGTCGCTGATGGCGTCGCAGATCTTGTCCGGGTGCCCTTCGGTCACCGACTCACTGGTGAACAGCCTGCTGCTGTGCTGGCTCACGACACTCCCTAACTGTCCGATCTGCGAATGGTCTCAAGCTTACTGAGCGCTCGCGCGCGAAGGGTCCCGTTCGACGGCAGGGGCGACCGCGTCCCACAATGCGGACGCCAGCCGCGCCTTCGAGCCGTGCGGGATCGGGGTCTCCGCGCCGTCCGCGGACAGCAGCCAGCCGGCGTTGTCCTCGACCTCGAACGCGCGCCCGTCGCCGACGGCGTTGACGACGAGCCAGTTGCAGCCCTTGCGCTTGAGCTTCGCGCGACCGTACTCGAGCACGCCGGTGCCGGCGTCCCCGGTCTCGGCCGCGAACCCCACGACGACCTGGCCAGGTCGCCGCGCGGCGACCAGCTCGGCCAGGATGTCCGGGTTGCGGGTGAGCGCGACCGGGTCGGGGTCGCGATCGGTCTTCTTGATCTTGTGCTCGACCAGCTCGACCGGCCGGAAGTCGGCGACGGCCGCGGCCATCACCACGACGTCGGCGGTGGCGGCCACGGTGTGCATCGCGTCACGCAACTCCAGCGCCGAGCCGACCCGCACGACGTCCACCCCGGCGGGCGCGACCAGGTCCGCGGTGTGCGCGGCGACCAGCGTCACGCGCGCGCCGCGCTGGGCGGCGACCCTGGCCAGCGCGTAGCCCTGCCGGCCGGACGAGCGGTTGCCCAGGAAGCGCACCGGGTCGAGCGGCTCGCGCGTGCCGCCCGCCGACACGGCGACGTGCACGCCCTCCAGGTCGCGCGGCAGCGCGTCGGGGCGCGCCAGCAGCAACCGGGCCAGGTCGACGATCTCGGCGGGCTCGGGCAGCCGGCCCTTGCCGGTGTCCTTGCCGGTCAGCCTGCCGCTGGCGGGTTCGGCGACGACCACGCCGCGCGAGCGCAGCAGCGCCACGTTCGCCCGGGTCGCGGGGTGCTCCCACATCTCGGTGTGCATCGCCGGCACGAGCAGGACGGGGCAGCGCGCGGTCAGCAGCGTGTTGGTGAGCAGGTCGTCGGCCAGGCCGTGGGCGGCCTTCGCGATCAGGTTCGCCGTGGCGGGCGCGACGACTACCAGGTCGGCGTTCTGCCCCAGCTTCACGTGCGGCACCGACGGCACGTCCTCGAACACCCCGGTCTGCACCGGTTGGCCCGACAGCGCCTCGAACGTGGCCGCGCCGACGAACTTCAGCGCGCCGTCCGTCGGCACGACGCGCACGGCGTGACCGGACTCGGTGAGCCGGCGCAGCACCTCGCACGCCTTGTACGCGGCGATGCCCCCGCCCACCCCCAGGATGACGTTGGGGCGGTCGGGGGCGACGGCCTCGGTCACTCGCCCTCGGTGTGCTCGAGGAGACCCGCGTGGATCTCCCGGAGCGCGATCGACAGCGGCTTCTCGCGCGGGCCCGGCTCGACCAGCGGGCCGACGTACTCGAGCAGGCCCTCGCCGAGCTGCGCGTAGTAGTCGTTGATCTGGCGCGCGCGCTTGGCGGCGTAGATCACCAGCGCGTACTTCGAGCTGACCTGCTCCAGGAGGTCGTCGATCGGGGGGTTGGTGATGCCCTCCGGAGTACCCGAGAGCGGGCCCAGCTCGGTGTGCGTGGTCACTCGTCAACGCTCCTGCGGTTCAGGGGTGGGTCTGCGGGCCGTCCCGTGCCTCGCGACGCGCGTGCTCACGCGTCGGGCACCGGGCCGACCACCAAGTTTAGCAAGCTCGCGGCGGCCGACTTCACGTCGTCGTTCACCACGACCTCGTCGAACTCCGGTTCGGCCGCCAGTTCCTCCCTGGCGATCTCCAGCCGGCGGGCGACGACGGCGGGGTCCTCGGTGCCGCGGCCGGTGAGCCGACCGACCAGGTCCTCCCACGACGGCGGGGCCAGCATCACCAGCTGGGCCTCCGGCATCGCGACCCGGACCTGCCGGGCGCCCTGCAGCTCGATCTCCAGCAGGGACGGCGTGCCGGCCGCCAGTGCCCGCTCGACGGGCTCCTTGGGCGTGCCGTAGCAGTTGCCCGCGAACTCGGCGTGCTCCAGGAGCTCGCCCCTGGCCACCATCTCGCGGAACTCGGCGCCGCCGACGAAGTGGTAGTGCACCCCGTCGACCTCGCCCGGCCTCGGCTTCCGCGTGGTCACCGAGACGCTGAAGTGGATCTCCGGTCCCATCCGGCGGAGCTCGGCCAGCACGCTGGACTTGCCCACGCCGGACGGGCCGGACAGAACGGTGAGGCGGGGCCGGGCGCGTGCGCCCGACCCCACCCCGGTGCCATCAGTCACTCGCCGCTGAACTCGGTGAGCAGCGCCTTGCGCTGCCGCTCACCCAGGCCGCGCAGCCGCCGACTCGGAGCGATCTCAAGGCGCTCCATGATCTGCTGCGCACGCACCTTGCCGACGCCCGGAAGCGCCTCGAGCAGCGCGGACACCTTCATCTTGCCAAGGACCTCGTCGCTCTCGGCGGCCTTCAGCACGTCGGTCAGGTTCGTGCCGCCACGCTTGAGGCGCTCCTTGAGCTCAGCCCGAGTGCGACGAGCGGCAGCAGCCTTCTCCAGCGCTGCGGCCCGCTGCTCCTCGGTAAGCTGGGGAAGGGCCACGATTTCCTCCGTGGTGTGGGAATTTCAATTCTGGATCGGTGCCGCGACCGTACCGAGCGCAATTGCCTGGGTACAACGTGGGTCCCAGTCAGGTGAATCTTTCAGCGCTGGAGTGGTTGCGGCGGGTGGTAGTAGTACCAACACCCACCAACAAGCCCATCACCGCCACCGGTAACGCCTTGCGCACGCCGTGTGTGGTATGCGCTCGATGGGTGATGGACCCGTCGGTGGCCAGGACCGTACCAGGGAACGTTTGCGCAGGTGAGCGGACCACGTGAAGCGTGTCGCGATTTGATCGTGATCACATCTCCAGGGAGCGCCGCACGGCGTCCGCCGCCGACCGCAACTTTGCGGTCTCAGGGCCGTGCCTGAGCACGTCCCGGGAGGTCGTCGGGAGCACGCCGCGCAGGTCCTCACCGAAGAGCGCACGCAGGTCCGCGACCGTGGCGCCCTGAGCCCCGAACCCCGGCGCGAGGACGTATCCGTGCAGGTCGGAGAGGTCCAGCCGGTGCTCGCCCACGGTCGCGCCGACCACCAGGCCGACGTCGCCGAACGGTTCGAGACCGGCGTTCGCGCGGGCCGCGGAGTCCACGACCGACTGCGCCACGGAACGCCCGTCGGGGCCCACCGCGCGCTGCACGGAGGCCCCCTCCGGATTCGAAGTCAACGCGAGCACGAATATTCCGCGACCGCTCGCGGCGGCCGCTTCGAGCGCCGGGTCGAGCGATCCGAAGCCGAGGTACGGCGACGCGGTGACCGCGTCGCCGGCCAACGGCGAGCCCTCGGTGAGGTAGGCCGCGGCGTACGCGGCCATGGTGGAGCCGATGTCGCCGCGCTTCGCGTCCACCAGCACCAGCGTGCCGCTGTCCCTGAGGTCCGCCACGACGCGTTCCAGCACCGCCACGCCCCGTGACCCGTGCGCCTCGAAGAAGGCCGCCTGCGGCTTCACCAGGGCCACGTGGCCGCCGAACGCCTCCACGCACGTCAGCGCGAACCGCTCCAGCCCCGCGGCGTCCTGGGAGAGGCCCCAGGACGCCAGCAGGCCGGGGTGCGGGTCGATGCCCACGCACAGGGGGCCGTGCTCGGCGACGGCCTTCGCCATCCGCGCCCCGAACCGCTGCCCCGCCGCGCTCACGCGTCACCCCGCAGGGCCGCCTGGAGGGCCTGGAGGGGCCGCACGCCGATGTCCCCGCGGATGGCTGCCTCGATGCCGTGCACGGCCGCCGCCGCGCCCTGGATCGTGGTCACGCACGGGATGTCCTTGGCCACGGCCGCGGTGCGGATCTCGTAGCCGTCCACGCGGGGCCCGTTGTTGCCGTACGGGGTGTTGATGATCATGTCGACGGTGCCCGCGAGGATGGCGTCGACGATGTTGTCGGCGCCCTCGAAGTGCTTGCGCACGATCGTGCAGGGGATGCCGTTGCGGCGCAGCACCTCGGCCGTCCCGGCGGTGGCCAGCACCTCGAAGCCCAGGTCGGCGAGCCTCTTGACCGGGAAGATCATGGCCCGCTTGTCCCGGTTGGCCACCGACACGAACACCCGGCCCGACGTGGGCAGGGAGCCGTAGGAGGCGGTCTGGGACTTGGCGTAGGCCATGCCGAAGGACACGTCGATGCCCATGACCTCGCCGGTCGACTTCATCTCCGGGCCGAGCAGCGAGTCGACGCCCTTGCCCTCCGGCGTGCGGAACCGGTGGAACGGGAGCACGGCCTCCTTGACCGCGACCGGGGCGTGCGGCGGGAGCTTCGCGCCGTCGCCGGTCGCGGGCAGCATCCCCTCGGTGCGCAGCTGGGCCACCGTGGCGCCGAGCATGATCCGGGCCGCGGCCTTGGCCAGCGGCACCGCCGTGGCCTTGGAGACGAACGGCACGGTGCGCGAGGCGCGCGGGTTGGCCTCCAGGACGTAGAGCACGTCGTCCTTCAGCGCGTACTGCACGTTGAGCAGGCCGCGCACGCCGATGCCCTCGGCGATGGCCAGCGTGGACCGCCGGACCGCGTCGATGTCCGACTCGCCGAGCGTGATCGGGGGCAGGGCGCACGCCGAGTCGCCGGAGTGCACGCCGGCCTCCTCGATGTGTTCCATCACACCCCCGATGAACACCTCGTTGCCGTCGTAGAGGGCGTCCACGTCGATCTCGATGGCGTCGTCGAGGAACCGGTCGACCAGCACCGGGTGCTCCGGGCTGACCTCGGTGGCGCGCTGGATGTAGCCCTGGAGGGTCTCCTCGTCGTAGACGATCTCCATGCCGCGACCGCCGAGCACGTAGGAGGGCCGCACCAGCACCGGGTAGCCGATCTCGTCGGCGATGGCCTTGGCCTGCGCGAACGAGGTGGCCATGCCGTACTTCGGCGCGGGCAGCCCGGCGTCGGCGAGGACCTGGCCGAACGCGCCGCGCTCCTCGGCGAGGTGGATGGCGTGCGGCGGGGTGCCCACGACCGGCACGCCCGCGTCCGCGAGCCGCCGCGCGAGGCCCAGCGGCGTCTGGCCGCCGAGCTGCACGATCACGCCCACGACCGTGCCGGAGCGCTGCTCGGAGTGGAACACCTCCAGCACGTCCTCGAACGTCAGCGGCTCGAAGTACAGCCGGTCCGAGGTGTCGTAGTCGGTGGAGACCGTCTCCGGGTTGCAGTTGACCATCACGGTCTCGTACCCGGCCTCGCGCAGCGCCATGGCCGCGTGCACGCACGAGTAGTCGAACTCGATGCCCTGCCCGATCCGGTTCGGGCCCGAGCCGAGGATGAGCACCTTCGGCTTGTCGCGCTGCCCGGTCACCTCGGTCTCGGCGTCGGGGTCCAGCTCGTAGGCCGAGTAGTGGTAGGGCGTCTTGGCGGCGAACTCGGCGGCGCACGTGTCGACCGTCTTGAACACCGGCCGCACCCCCAGCCGGTGGCGCAGCGAGCGGACGCCGTCCTCGCCGGCCAGCTCCGGGCGCAGCGCGGCGACCTGCCGGTCCGACAGGCCCGCCCGCTTGGCCTTGCGCAGCAGGCGCTCGTCGAGCACGGGCGCGGCCTCGATCTCGGCCCGCAGGTCGACCAGCCAGGCCAGCTGCTCCAGGAACCACGGGTCGATCCGCGACGCCTCGTGCACCTGCTCGATCGTCGCGCCCAGGCGCAGCGCGCGGTCCACCGTGTACAGGCGGCCGTCGTGGCCCTTGCGCAGGGCGTCCAGAGTGGACTCCAGCGACTCGGCCGGGTCGGCGGGGTCGGGCGTCGTCCAGAAGCCGGCGGCCTTGGTCTCCATGGAGCGCAACGCCTTGCCGAGCGCCTCGATGAAGCTGCGGCCGATGGACATGGCCTCGCCGACCGACTTCATGGTCGTGGTGAGCGTGCTGTCGGCGCCCGGGAACTTCTCGAAGGCGAACCTCGGCACCTTCACCACGACGTAGTCGAGGGTCGGTTCGAAACTGGCCGGCGTTTCCCCGGTGATGTCGTTCTGGATCTCGTCCAGCGTGTAGCCGATGGCCAGTTTCGCGGCGATCTTGGCGATCGGGAAACCGGTCGCTTTCGACGCCAAGGCCGACGAGCGGGACACCCGCGGGTTCATTTCGATGACGACCATGCGGCCGTTGCCGGGGTGGATGGCGAACTGGATGTTGCAGCCGCCGGTGTCCACGCCGACCTCGCGGATGACCGCGATGCCGACGTCGCGCATGTGCTGGTACTCGCGGTCGGTGAGCGTCATCGCGGGCGCCACGGTCACCGAGTCGCCGGTGTGCACGCCCATCGGGTCGATGTTCTCGATGGAGCAGACGACGACCACGTTGTCGTTGCGGTCGCGCATCAGCTCGAGCTCGTACTCCTTCCAGCCGAGCACGCTCTCCTCGATCAGCACCTCGGTGACCGGGGACTCGGCCAGGCCGCTCGCGGCCAGCCGCTCCAGCTCCTCGGGGGTGTGCGCCATGCCCGAGCCGAGGCCGCCCATGGTGAACGACGGCCGGATGACGACCGGCAGGCCCAGGTCGGCCACGGTCGCGCGGACGTCCTCCATGGTCTTGCAGACCGCGCTGCGCGGCACGTCCGCGCCGATCCGGCGGACCAGGTCCTTGAATATCTGCCGGTCCTCGCCGCGCTCGATGGCGTCGATGTCCGCGCCGATCAGCTCGACGTTGTACTTCTCCAGCACGCCGCGCTCGTGCAGCGCGATCGCGGTGTTCAGCGCGGTCTGGCCGCCCAGCGTGGCCAGGATGGCGTCGGGCCGCTCCGCCGCGATGACCTTCTCCACGAACTCCGGGGTGATCGGCTCGACGTAGGTGGCGTCGGCGAACTCCGGGTCCGTCATGATCGTCGCCGGGTTGGAGTTGACCAGGGAGACCCGCAGGCCCTCCTCGCGCAGCACCCGGCACGCCTGGGTGCCGGAGTAGTCGAACTCGCAGGCCTGCCCGATGACGATCGGGCCGGAGCCGATGACCAGCACGTGCTTGAGATCAGTCCTCTTCGGCATGGTCAGCGGCCCTCGCTCATCATCGTCACGAACTCGTCGAACAGCGGGGCGGCGTCGTGCGGACCCGCCGCCGCCTCCGGGTGGTACTGCACGCTGAACGCGGGCACTTCCAGGGCGCGGACGCCCTCGACCGTGCCGTCGTTGGGGCAGTAGTGGCTCAGCAGCACGCGACCGAAGTCGGAGGAGAACTCCTCGCCCGGCTCGCCCTCCAGCGCGAAACCGTGGTTCTGCGCGGTGATCGCCACCTTGCCGGTCGCCACGTCGATCACCGGGATGTTGATGCCCCGGTGGCCGTAGCGCATCTTGTAGGTGTCGCGGCCCAGCGCACGACCCAGGATCTGGTTGCCGAAGCAGATGCCGAACAGCGGGATCCGCCGGTCCAGCACGCCGCGGGTCAGCTCGACCGCGTGGGCCTGGGTCGCCGGGTCGCCGGGGCCGTTGGACAGGAACACGCCGTCCGGCTTGACCGCCACCAGGTCGTCCACGGTGGAGGTCAGCGGCAGGACGTGCACCTCGATGCCGCGGGCGGCCATCATCCGGGGCGTGTTGGACTTGATGCCCAGGTCCAGCGCGGCCACCGTGAAGCGGCGCTCGCCGACGGCCTCGACCACGTACGGCTCGGGCGTGGTGACGTCGCCCGCGAGGTCCGCGCCCACCATGGGCGGCGCGCTGCGGACGCGCGCCAGCATCTCCTCGACGCTGCCGAGCTCGTCGCCGGAGAACACGCCCGCGCGCATCGCGCCCTGCTCGCGCAGGTGGCGGGTCAGCATCCGGGTGTCGATGCCCGAGATGCCGACGACGCCCTGGCCGACCAGCGCGTCGTCCAGGCTGCGCGTGGACCGCCAGTTGGACGGCACGCGGGCCGGGTCGCGCACCACGTAGCCGGAGACCCAGATGCGGCTCGACTCGTCGTCCTCGTCGTTCCAGCCGGTGTTGCCGATCTGCGGCGCCGTCTGCACCACGATCTGGCGGTGGTAGGACGGGTCGGTCAGGGTCTCCTGGTAGCCGGTCATGCCGGTGGAGAACACCACCTCGCCCAGGCTCGCGCCGACCGCGCCGTAGGCCTCACCGCGGAACACGCGGCCGTCTTCCAGCACCAGTGCCGCGTTCGTCATGAGTCGCCTCCCAGCGCTTGCACCCACTGCTCGTACACGTCCTTGTCATCGCCCCGGAACCCGGTGTCGAACACCCGGTCGCCGAGGTGCCAGCGCACGACCAGCAGGCCGTCCGCCGTCATCACCTTGCCCGCGAGGCCGCGGGCCGTTCGGGCCCCATCCACCCGTTCTACCGGGATCCACAGCGCGCTCGCGCCGGTGCGCTCCACCAGCACGCCGTTCTCGGTGAGCTTGAGGGTCGCCTCGGCGCGGTGGCCGATGTCGCCGACCGCCACCCGGTCCTGCCAGTCGTCGCCGATGGTGGTGCCGACGTACACGCCGGTCGTCTCCAGCATCGTCGCGCCGGTCTCGGCGGGCGGCTGCGGGAACTCCGGCAGCACCTCGGCCTGCCGGCGCGCGCGCCGCCGCCAGCCGCGCCACATGCCGTACAGGCAGAGCAGGAAGATCGCCAGCACGGCCAGCGAGAGCAACACCCGGGTCATGCGGTGATCCTTCCGCCGAGGGCCGTCACGCGCCCGCGCAGCAGGGTCGCGACCACCGCGCCGGGCAGCTCCATGCCCTCGAACGGCGTGTTGGCCGCGATGCTGGCGAACTCGGCACCGCGCACGGTCCAGGTGGCGTCCGGGTCGACCAGGGTGAGGTTGGCGGGCTCGCCGACCTCGATCGGCCGGCCCTGGTCGGGCAGGCGCGCGATCTCGGCGGGCCGCTCGCTCATCACCCGCGCCACGCCGCGCCAGTCCAGCAGCCCCGTCCTGACCATGGTCTCCACCACGATCGACAGCGCGGTCTGCAGGCCGAGCATGCCGGGCCGGGCGGCGGACCACTCGGTGTCCTTGTCCTGCACGGCGTGCGGCGCGTGGTCGGTGGCCACGCAGTCGATGACGCCCTCGGCCAGCGCCTCGCGCAGCACCTTCGCGTCGGCCGCCGTGCGCAGCGGCGGGTTGACCTTGTTCACCGGGTCGTAGGTCGCCAGCCGCTCGTCGGTCAGCAGCAGGTGGTGCGGCGTGACCTCGGCGGAGACCTCCGTGCCCCGGGCCTTGGCCCACCTGAGCACGTCGGCCGTGCCGGTGGTGGAGACGTGGCAGACGTGCAGCCGGGCGCCCGCGTGCAGCGCCAGCAGGCAGTCCCGGGCCACGATCGACTCCTCGGCGGCGGCGGGCCAGCCCGGCAACCCCAGCCGGGACGCCTGCTCGCCCTCGTGCGCCTGCGCGCCCACGGTCAGCCGGGGCTCCTCGGCGTGCTGCGCGACGACCACGTCCAGCGCCTTGCTGTACTCCAGCGCGCGTCGCATGATCAGCGGGTCGTGCACGCAGTGGCCGTCGTCGGAGAACACCCGGACGCCCGCCTTGGCCATCGTGCCCAGCTCGGCGAGCTTCACGCCCTCCAGGCCGACGGTGACCGCGCCGACCGGGTGCACGTCGACCAGGCCGACCTCGCGGCCGCGCCGGGCGACGTGCGCGACGACGACCTCGTTGTCCGCGACCGGGCTCGTGTTGGCCATGGCGAACACGGCCGTGTAGCCGCCCAGCGCGGCGGCGGCCGAGCCGGTGGCGATGGTCTCGGTGTCCTCGCGGCCGGGTTCGCGCAGGTGGGTGTGCAGGTCGACGAAGCCGGGCAGCAGGACCGCGCCGTTGCCGTCGACGACCTCCGCGCCCTCCTCCGCCACGGACCCGATCGCGGCGATCACGCCGTCGCGGACCAGCACGTCGATCGGGTCACCCTCGCCGTAAGGCCTTACTCCCCTGAGGATCAAGGGGTTCACGCGGTTTCCTCCTCGTGGGCAAGCAGGTGGTAGAGGACGGCCATGCGCACGTGCACGCCGTTGCGCACCTGGTCGGTGATGGCCGCGCGGGGCGAGTCGGCGACCGCCGAGGCGATCTCCATGCCGCGCAGCATCGGACCGGGGTGCAGCACGACGGCGTGCTCGGGCAGCAGCTTCAGCCGCCGCTCGCTCAGGCCGTAGGCGATGGAGTACTCGCGGGCCGACGGGAAGAACCCGCCGTGCATCCGCTCGGCCTGCACCCGCAGCAGCATCACGGCGTCGAGGCTCGGCAGCTCGGCGTCCAGCTCGTGCGAGACGGTGAGCGTGCCTCCGTCGCCGGCGGGCGAGGGAACCCCCCAGCTCTGCACGCCCACCGGCAGCAGGGTCGGCGGCGCGACCAGCGTCACGTCCGCGCCCAGGGCGGTGAGCAGGTGCACGTTGGACCGGGCGACCCGGCTGTGCAGCACGTCGCCGACGATCGCGATCCGGCGACCGCGCAGGTCGCCGAGCCGTTCCCGCAGGGTGGCCGCGTCGAGCAGGGCCTGGGTGGGGTGCTCGTGCATGCCGTCGCCCGCGTTGACCACGGACGTGCCCGCCTCGCGCAGCCAGCCGGCCAGCCGGTGCGCCGCGCCGGAGGCCGGGTGCCGCACGATGACGCAGTCCGCGCCGGCCGCGGCCAGGGTCAGCGCGGTGTCGCGCAGCGACTCGCCCTTGCTCACGCTGGAGCCGGACGATGAGACGTTCACCACATCCGCGCTCATCCACTTGCCCGCGATCTCGAAGCTGACGCGCGTGCGGGTGGAGTTCTCGTAGAACATCGTGATGACCGTGCGACCGCGCAACGTCGGCAGTTTGCGCACTTCACGGCCTTCGAGGGCCTGCTTGAGGCTCGCCGCGGTGTCCAGGATGGCGGTCGCCTGGGCCGGGTCGATGCCCTCGGTGGTGAGCAGGTGCTTCACCGCAGCACCACCCCGTCGCGCTGGTCGAACTCCTCCAGCAGCACGTGGACCTCCTCGGTGCGGGCCGTGGGCACGTTCTTGCCCACGTAGTCCGCGCGGATCGGCAGTTCGCGGTGGCCCCGGTCGACCAGCACGGCCAGCTGCACGGCGCGCGGGCGGCCGTGGTCGCGCAGGGCGTCGAGCGCGGCGCGGATCGTGCGGCCGGAGAACAGCACGTCGTCCACCAGGACCACGAGCTTGTCGTCGACGCCGCCCTCGGGCAGCTTGGTCGCCTCCAGCGGGCGGGTGGGCCCTCGGCGCAGGTCGTCCCGGTAGAGGGTCACGTCCAGCGTGCCGGTGGGCGGCTCGACACCCGAGAACTCGGCGATCCGCACGGCCAGCCGGCGGGCCAGCGGCGCTCCCCGGCTCGGAATCCCCAACAGGACTACCGCGGGTGCGCTGGGTGCATCAAGAGCGGTCTTCTCGATGATCTGATGGGCCATTCGGGCGACGGTGCGCGCGACGTCGCCGGCCGACAGGAGCTCTCGCTCCCCGGCCGGGTCCGTCGCGCCACGTTGACGTGGCGCCACGGTTGGACCTCCTTCCCCGCCTCGCTGGACGGGTCCTTAAAGGACGTCGGACACCCGGCTGCGACCGGGCTGACCACCACCGTATCAGGCGAGCGCGGTCAATCTTCCGGGTGGTGTGCGTGGTCTCGCCCACCTGTCCCAGCGAGATCAGCTTGACCTGGTGACCACGGAGAGCAATCATTACTCTGCGTATTGATCTAAGCCTCCCCGCGGCAGTCCCCTACCGGCTGACGGGGCGAATGAACGGAGAACCGCCACATGGGCGACTACGCCAAGGCGCTGGGGGCCAAGCTCCGCGCGATCCGCCAGCAGCAGGGCTTGTCTTTGCACGGCGTCGAGCAGAAGTCCGGCGGTCGCTGGAAGGCCGTGGTCGTCGGCTCGTACGAGCGCGGCGACCGCGCCGTGACCGTGCAGAAGCTCGCCGAGCTGGCCGACTTCTACGGCGTCCCGGTGGCCGAGCTGCTGCCGGAAGGTCGGGTGCCGTCCGGTGCGGAACCCGCCACGAAGATCGTCATCAACCTGGAACGGCTGCAACAGCTGCCGGCGGAGAAGGTCGGGCCGCTCGCGCGGTACGCGGCCACCATCCAGAGCCAGCGCGGCGACTACAACGGCAAGGTCCTGTCCATCCGGACCGAGGACCTGCGGTCGCTGGCGATCATCTACGACATGACGCCCGGCGAGCTGACCGAGCAGCTCATCGACTGGGGCGTGCTGCCTCCCGAGGCTCGTCCGGCCAAGGAGGACTGAGCACGCGGAAGAGGGCCACCCGGCGGTTCGCCAACGGGTGGCCCTTCCGGCCTGCTCGGCGGCAGGCCCTGCGGCCGCGCGGGCCGCGGGTGGCTAGAGCACGGCCCGGAGCTGGTCGGCGATGACCGCGATCCGGCCGAGCACGCCGTTGACGAACCGCGGCGAGTCGTCCGTGGACAGGCCCTTGGCCAGCTCGACCGCCTCGTCGATCGCGACCGCGTCCGGCACGTCGGCGGCCCACAGCAGCTCGTAGAGCCCGATCCGCAGCACCGCGCGGTCGACCGCGGGCATGCGCTGCAGCGTCCAGCCCTCCGCGTGCTCGGAGATCAGGTCGTCGATGCGCGCGCGGTGCGCCGTGACGCCTTCCACCAGGACGATCGTGTAGTCGTTCACCGGCGGCACGTCCGTCGAACCGACCCGGTCCGCCAGCAGCGTCACCGGGTCGGCGCCCCGCAGGTCGGCCTCGTAGAGGACGTCCAGCGCGCGTTTGCGGGCCTTGCTCCGTGCGCCCATCTCAGCCGTTCACTCGGCCCAGGTAACGGCCGTCGCGGGTGTCGACCTTGATCTTCTCGCCCGTCGTGACGAACAGCGGCACCTGGATCTCCGCGCCGGTCTCCAGCGTGGCGGGCTTGGTGCCGCCGGTGGAGCGGTCGCCCTGCAGGCCGGGGTCGGTGTGCTGGATCACGAGCTCGACCGAGGTCGGGAGCTCGACGTAGAGCGCGACGCCCTCGTGCATGGCGACGACGGCTTCCTGGTTCTCCAGCATGTAGTTCGCCGCGTCGCCGACCGTCTCGGCCGGGATGCTGATCTGGTCGTAGGTGTCGCCGTCCATGAAGACGAAGTCGGCGCCGTCCTTGTACAGGTAGGTCATGCCGCGCTTGTCGACGGTGGCCGTCTCGACCTTGGTGCCCGCGTTGAAGGTCTTGTCCACGACCTTGCCGGACAGGACGTGCTTCAACGTGGTGCGCACGAAGGCGCCGCCCTTGCCCGGCTTCACGTGCTGGAACGCGGTGACGGTCCACAGCTGGCCGTCGAGGTTCAGCACCAGGCCGTTCTTCAGGTCGTTGGTGGTGGCCACGGTGGTGGGCTCTCCTGTTGCGTGAGTGGAGGACGACGTCGGCTCGGCCGACGAATCCGATTCCAGGCGATCCGACTTCAGATGACCACGAGCTCCTTCGTGGTCAGGGTGAGGAGCTCCGGGGCGCCTTCGCGCACCACGAGCGTGTCCTCGATGCGGACACCACCCTTCCCGGCCAGGTACACACCGGGCTCGACGGTGACCGCCATACCGGGCAGAAGTGTACCGTCACCCGCCTTCGACAGCGCTGGAGCCTCGTGGATCTGCAGGCCGACGCCGTGGCCGAGGCCGTGCAGGAACTCGTCGCCGTGCCCGGCCTCCTCGATCACGCCGCGCGCCGCCGCGTCGACGTCCGCGTAGGGCGTGCCGACCGCCAGCGCGGCCCGGCCCGCCGCCTGCGAGGCCGCGACCAGCTGGTACAGCTCGCGCTGCCAGTCCGCGGCCCGGCCGACGACCACGGTGCGGGTCATGTCGGAGTGGTAGCCGTCGACCAGCGCGCCGAAGTCGAGCTTCACGAAGTCGCCGTCGCGGACGAGGGCGTCGGTCGGCCGGTGGTGCGGCACGGCCGAGTTCGCGCCCGTCGCCACGATCGACTCGAACGCGCGCCCGGCCGCGCCGTGGTCGAGCATGCGGCTCTCCAGCTCGCGGGCGACCTCCTTCTCGCTGCGGCCCGGCCGCAGGCCGCCGTGCTCGACGAGGCCGGCCAGCGCCCGGTCGGCCGCCGCGCACGCCATGCGCAGGGCCTCGACCTCGGCGTCGTCCTTGACCAGCCGCAGTCGTTCGACCAGGTCGGGCGCCGGCACCAGCTCGGTGCCGTCGGCCGCGTCCGTGAGCACGTCCAGGCCGTCCACGGTCACGTGGCGGCTCTCGAAGCCGACCCGGCCCGTCCGCGCCCCGTTCTGCCGGGCCGCCCGCTCGACCAGCACCGCGTCGCACGGCCGGTCGATGACCCGCTCCAGGTCCGGCACCTGCGCGGCGGCCTGGGTGAGGTAGCGGCCGTCGGTGCAGAACACCGTCGCGTCGTCGGAGTCGGCGTGCACGAGCAGCGCCGCGTTCGAGCCGGTGAACCCGGTGAGGTAGCGGACGTTGAGCAGGTTGGTCACCAGCAGCGCGTCCAGCTCCCGGTCCCGGAGCGTGGCGCGCAGGGCGGCGCGGCGAGTGGAGTGCGGCATGTCAGCAGCGTAAGGCTCGGTGGACCACCACACCGTGCCACTCGATCGGGTGAACCGTGCTGAATCGTGCGACAGTCGCGTGACGGACAGTGCGTGCCTGGTGGGGGCTATGACGGGCCGTCGGTCCGACTTAGGGTGGGGCGCATGCGCGCGTGGCTGGTCCGAGGGTTCTGGCTGGGTCTGTTCCACGGCGGGGTGCAGACCGGCACCTCGGCCGTGAGCGTGCACAGCCCCGAGGCCGCCGCGTCCATCCGGTACATCGCGATCGGGCTCGTGGTCGTGATCGGCGTGCTGTGGGGCGCGTTGGACGCCTGGCGGCAGCTCGAAGGGCGCGGCATGGTGTGGTTCGCCGCGGCGCTGGTGGCCGGGCCGCTGGCCGGGATCGCCGGGGTGGCCGGGCGGTCGCTGGTGGACCAGACGGGGCTCGAGTCGCTCGGGCCGGCGCTGACGGGCGGCGCGGCGTTCACCGCGTTGCTGGTCATGGCGACGGCGGCGGTCGGGATGGGCATCGGCAACGCCCTCCCCCAGCCGGACGGGTCGCGGCAGGCCGACGGGTCGCACTAGGTCCCGGCGGTGGGTCTCACCGCTCGCGGGCGGGCCGGTCCGGCGAACGGCGTCAGCGGCGCAGTTCGCCCGCCTTCTCGTACGACTCCCACTCCTTCTTCGTGACCGACGTGAGCTGCGACGAGTTCAGCGTGACGATCTCGATCGCGGCCTCGCCCGCGCCCAGCGCCCACAGCCGGTCCTTCACCAGCAGCCCGATCCGGCCGTCGGGCGCGCGCACCGCCTTCGCGCCGGCCGGGATCTCCGCCGCGACGGGCAGGTCGTCCACGACCGGCGGACGGCGGTCGAGCACCCTGGTGGCGAGCCGGTCGGTCACCGAACGGCGCTCCAGCCGCACCACCTCGCCGTCCAGCACGAGGTCGGTGGTGTTCGCGGGTGACGGCACGGCGTAACCGCGCAGCAACGCCGCCGAGTCCTCGTCCGCGCAGCCCGGCACGTTCGCCAGGTCGAGCCCGAACTGGCTGAGGTCGGTCGGCGCGGCCGCCGCGCCGTCCAGGGTCGCGCGGACCACGTCCACCGCGATCCGGCCGCACGGGTCGTCCGCGGTCACCGGCGCGTGCCCGAGGGGCGTGCGGACCAGGCCGGGGCCTTCCCGCCAAGGGCCCGGGATGTGCACCTGGGGGTGCGGGTTCGCGGTGAACTCCTTGTTCCAGAACGTCAACGACGTGCCGTGCTCGGTCTCGTGGGCGATGACGAACGCGCGCAGCGCGGCGACGTACATCCAGTCGGCGCTGAACGCGTCGACCACCGAGCGGGTCCGCTTCGAGCGCGTGTCGGGCACCTGCTGGAAGCCGGCCGGCCCGAGCGCCTGCACGCCGGAGGCGAACGTCGGGTCCTTGGACCGCAGCACGAACTGGCCCGCGCCGTTCCACCCGGCGGCCTCGCCGGTGGTGTCGGTGAACATGAGGTGGAACCAGCCGTCGACGACCAGCACCGACGGTTGGCCCGCGCCGTAGGTGTTGTCCCTGACCGTGTCGTAGGACGGGCTCACGATCGGCTTGCCGCCGGCCGCGCGCGTCCACGAGATGCCGTCCGGGCTGGTGGCGACCCCGATCGCGTTGCCGTTGGCGTGGTCGCCGGCCGCGCCCGTGTAGTAGAGGTAGTAGGTGCCGCCGAGCCTGATCACCGACGGGTCGCAGGTGTGCACGCCGTCGAAGCCGGTGACGCTGCCGGACAGCACCGGCATGGCCGGCGTGCCGTTGGGCGCGGCGAAGGGGCCGGCCGCCGAGGCGCTCTCCGCGTAGAGCAGGTCGTCGCCGGGTGGTGCGGCGACCATGAGCTGGCTGCACCACCACATGCGGTGCCGGCCGCCCTCCAGCAGGATCGTCGGGCCGTAGTTGTACGGCGCGTCGCCGCCGTGCGCGACCACGCCACCGCTCTGCCTGCCCCGGTCGGCGGCCAGCGGCACCGGCTTGGCCTCGGTCGTGCTGGTGCTGGTGCTGGGCGGCGCCGGGCTGGACGTGGGCGTGGCGCTGCTCGGGGCGGGTGCCGACGCCGGGTCGGCGGCGCTCGGGGCGCAGGCCGTCACCAGCACGACGGTCATCGCGGACCCGAGGAGCCTCACCGCTCCCGCATCGGACCTGGACATGGCGGGGCCGATCTCCACTTCTGCCGGCGTTCGGACACCGGGATGACGGCGGCGCACCCGGTTCCGTTCAGTGTAGAGATCGACTACGTCTGTCGAGTGTCAACCGGAAGAGGCCACGAGCTCCACTTCGAAGCCGTCTGTGTTCTCCAGATAGGCTGCGTAGTGATCGGGACCACCCGCGTGGGGGTATTTGTCCGCGAACAACGGCGACCACCCGTGCCCGGTCGCCTCGGCCGCCAACCGATCGACCTCCACCCGGCCGCCGACGTGGAACGCCAAGTGGTTCAGCCCCGTGCCGAGCCGGTGGTGCGTCTCCAGCGCGGGCGAGCGCTCGACCACGAGGTAGGTCGGGCCGAGCCGCCAGCTCACCCCGGCCGGCCAGCGCTGGTACTCGACCCAGCCCAGCTCGCCGAGCAGCCAGCCGATGCTGTGCTCGGCACGGGCCAGGTCCGGCACCCACAGCTCGACGTGGTGCAGGTGCCCCGCCGTCATCCGGCCTCCTCACCCTCGTTCAGCCCGCTAACGCCCTCGACCCCCGATGATCACCCGAAAGTGGCACCGGCTTCGGGGATGAACGGTAACGCCGGATTTGTTGCCGGAAAAAAGAAGGTGTGGCGCCCGGCCCCCTGTGTCTGCGGTGGCTTGGCTGACGGGTCACTGCGGCGGGCTTCGCTCACGGGTGACTGCGTTGGCCAGTGGCCGCGGTGGCTTGGCTCGGGGTGGCTGCGGTGGCTTGGCGCTCGGGTGACTTCAGTCGCTTGGCTCGGGCTGGCCGGGTCGGCGGCTGGCCGGGTCGGCGGCTGGCCGGGTCGGCGGCTGGCCGGGTCGGCGGCTGGCCGGGTCGGCTTGGCCTCCGGGTCTGCGGCGGCTTGGGGGCGGTCTGCGGCGCTCGGCGCCCAGGGATGTCGCGTCGCGTGACGCGCGGGGACGCGTGGGTGTGCGGCGGCTTGATGCGGAGGGGGTTCGCGTCGCCTGAGCACAACCGACGCGCACGCGTGGGTGTGCGGCGGCCTGCCGGGCCCTTGGGGCTGCGGCAGGCTGGCGCGGGGGATGTGCGCGTCGGTGTGCGCCGGGGTCGGTTGGGCGCGGGTGTGCGTGTCGGTTGTGCGTGGGATGCGCGGCGGGCTGGCGCACGGGAGCGTGCGTCGGCGCGGGGTGGGACGTTTGCGGGGTCAGAGGAGGATGCTGCCGCCCGACTTCGGCTCGGACGCGACTGCGGAGTAGGCAGCCGCGATGAGCGCCGGGTCCGGGCCCTCCAGCCGGCCGGGCTTGGCCAGGCCGTCGAGCACCACGAACCGCAGCACGCCCGAGCGGGTCTTCTTGTCCGACCTCATGCCCTCCAGGAGCTGGCCCAGCGCATCCGGGTCGTAGCCGGTCGGCAGGCCCAGCGAGGTGAGGATCGAGCGGTGGCGGTTGGCGGTGGTGTCGTCCAGCCGGCCGGCCAGGCGGGCCAGTTCGGCGGCGAACACCAGGCCGACGCTGACCGCCGCGCCGTGCCGCCAGCGGTAGCGTTCGCGGCGTTCGATGGCGTGCGCCAGGGTGTGGCCGTAGTTCAGGATCTCGCGCAGGTCCGATTCGCGCAGGTCGGTCGACACGACGTCGGCCTTGACCTGGATCTTGCGCCGGACCAGCTCCTCGATCACGTCGCCTGCCGGGTCGAGCGCGGCCTCCGGGTCGGCCTCGATCAGGTCGAGGATCACCGGGTCGGCGATGAAACCGCCCTTGACCACCTCGGCCATGCCCGCGACGAGTTCGTTGCGGGGCAATGTCTCCAGCGTGGTCAGGTCGACCATCACGGCGTCCGGCTCGTAGAACGTGCCGACGAGGTTCTTGCCGGCGTCGGTGTTGATGCCGGTCTTGCCGCCGACCGCCGCGTCCACCATGGCCAGCAACGTGGTGGGCACGTGGACCAGCTTCACCCCGCGCATCCAGGTGGAGGCGACGAACCCGGCCAGGTCGGTCACCGCGCCGCCGCCGAGGCCGACCACGACGTCCGTGCGACCGAGGCCGATGCGGCCGAACACGTCCCAGCAGTACCCGGCGACCCGCAGGTCCTTGCCGTCCTCGGCGTCGGGGACCTCGACGCGGTGCGCGTCGATCCCGGCCGCCTCCAGCTCGCCGCGGACCGCCTCGGCGGTCTCGGCCAACGTCGGTGTGTGGACGATCGCCGCCTTGGCCGTGCCCTTCAGGGTCTCGACCAGGTCGCCGAGCAGGCCGCGGCCCACCACCACGTCGTACGGTCGTTCCGCGGCCACGCGGATCCGCACCGGCTCGCCCATCACCACTCCCCTCGTCGGGTCACCATTCGACCACGTCCGCGCCCAGCGCGTTCCCGCCCCACACCCCGGCGAGCACCTCGGCCTGGTCCTTGACCGCACGCCGCGCCGTGCCCCTGACCTGCGACCAGCCGGTGACCTGGAACGTCACCGTGCGGCCGCGGAACTCGTGCCGCCACGCGCCCGTCACCCGGCCGTGCAGCACGAGCGCGCCGGGGCTGCCGACGGGCCGCCAGACCCGCTTGGCCACGTCCGGGTCGGCGACCAGGTGACGCGGGCCGAGCAGGTAGGGGTCGCGCGGGAACAGCAGCAGGCCGGCGGGCGGGTCGGGCGCTTCGGCGACGTCCTCGTGCGCGAGCAGCCGCGTGCCGTCCACCCGGACCGGGCGCAGGTCGGGCCAGCTGTCCCGCGGGCCCGCGCCGAGCCACTTCTCGGCGTCGGCCTTGGCGAACGGGCCGACGAGCCGGGCGTAGTCGCGCAGCAGGGTCGGTTCGCCGGGCTCGTCGACGTCCGGTTTCGCGGTCGGGCGGCGGAAGACGAGCTGCTTGCCGAGGTGGTCCAGCTCGATGCCCGCGAGGAGGGTGGCGAGGCGGAAGACGTTCTCGATGACGTGGTCGACCCGGCAGGTCGGGCAGTGCGGGGTGACGGCGGCGGGCAGCAGCGGGCTGATCGCCGCGGACAGCTCGCCCTTGGTGGCCGTCTCGCCGGGGAACTCGCGGTGCAGGAGGTCGACGACCAGGTCGACGTGCTCCAGGTCGGGCGTCGGGTGCGCGCCGCACCAGGCCGCCAGCTGCCGCGGCGTGCGCGGCCGGAGTTGGCGGCGCAGCGCGGGCAGGTCCTCGCGGCGGTGCAGGTGGGGCGCGCCGCGCAGGCTCAGCACGCGGACCAGGTCGTCGGTGGGTTCGCGGCGACCTCGCACGCCCAGCGCCGCCGCGCCCGTCTTGGGCGGGCTGTCCACCACGCCCAGCGGCAGCACCGCGTCGGGGTCGTCGCCGTGCAGGCCCTGCACCGCGGCGCGGTGCGCGAGGACCTGGGCCCCGGTCAGGTCCACTCAGGTCCCTTGCGCCGGCTCCGTCGGGCGGAGCACCGCGTCCACCACCTGCTCCGGGGTGAGGTCGTCGGTGGTCACCTCGATCGTGGCGACTTCCCGGTACAGCGGCAGGCGAGCGTCCAGCAGGGACTTGAAGGTCGCACGCGGGTTCACGCCCGCGAGCAGCGGCCGGGCGCTGGACATGCCGGTGCGCCGCACGCCCTCGGCCATGCCGACGTTGAGGAAGACCACGGTGTGCCCGGCGAGCCGGCCGCGGGTGGTCGCGGACAGCACCGCGCCGCCGCCGAGCGCCAGCACGCCGTCGTGGGTCTTGAGGCCCTCGGCGACGGCTTCTTCCTCCATCGTGCGGAACGCGGGTTCGCCGTCGTCGGTGAAGATGTCGGAGATCGGCTTGCCGGCGGTGGCGACGATGTCGTCGTCGGTGTCGCGGAAGGCGACGCCGAGGCGTTCGGCGAGCAGCAGGCCGACCGTCGTCTTTCCGGCTCCGGGTGGGCCGAGGACGACGAATCGAGGGCTCACAGACCCTCCCAGCGGGCTTCCAGCGCTTCCAGGTAGGAGGCGACGTTGCGCTTGGTCTCGGCGATCGAGTCGCCGCCGAACTTCTCCAGCGCCGCCTCGGCCAGCACGAGCGCCACCACGGACTCCAGCACCACGCCCGCGCGCGGCACCGCGCACACGTCCGAGCGCTGGTGGATCGCCACCGCGGGCTCTCCGGTTCGTACGTCCACAGTGGACAGCGCACGGGGCACCGTGGAGATCGGCTTCATGGCGACGCGGACGCGCAGCGGCTCGCCGTTGGTGATGCCGCCCTCCAGGCCGCCCGCCCGGTTGGAGCGGCGCGTGACGCCCTTCGGGCCCGGGCCGCGGTCGATCTCGTCGTGCGCCTCGCTGCCCCAGCGCTCGGCGGTGGTGAAGCCGTCGCCGATCTCGACGCCCTTCATCGCCTGCACACCCATCAGCGCGCCGGCCAGCCGCGCGTCGAGGCGCCGGTCCCAGTGGACGTGCGAGCCGAGGCCCGGCGGCAGGCCGTAGGCGATGACCTCGATCACGCCGCCGACCGTGTCACCCGCCTCCTTCACCGCCTCGACCTCGGCCACCATCGCCTCGGTGCCCCGTGCGTCGAAGGCCCGCACGGGGCTCGCGTCGACGGCGGCCAGGTCGTCCGGGCCGGGCACGGGCGCGTCGGCGGGCGTCTTGGCCTTGCCGATGGAGACGACGTGGCTGATCACGTCCGCGTCGAAGACCTGCTTGAGGAAGTGGCGGGCGACCGTGCCGAGCGCGGTGCGGGCCGCGGTCTCCCGGGCGCTGGCGCGTTCCAGCACGGGGCGGGCCTCGTCGAAGCCGAACTTCTGCATGCCGGGCAGGTCGGCGTGGCCGGGGCGTGGCCTGGTCAGCGCCTCGTTGCGGCCGGTCGGCTTGAGCTCGGACGGGTCGACCGGGTCGGCGGACATCACCTTCTGCCACTTGGGCCACTCGGTGTTCCCGATCCGGACCGCGACCGGGCCGCCCTGGGTGAGGCCGTGGCGGACACCGCCGAGGATCTCGACCTCGTCCGCCTCGAAGCCCATGCGCGGGCTCCGGCCGAAGCCGAGGCGGCGGCGCTCGAGTTGAGCGGTCAGGTCGGCAGTGGTGACCTCGACCCCGGCGACCATGCCTTCCAGCACGGCGACGAGGGCCGGTCCATGGGACTCCCCAGCGGTGATCCAGCGCAGCACGCCGCGAATCCTTCCACAGTGGGGGCAGGGGCCTGGGCGCAGGTCAGGGCAGGTCTCCGCGGTCCCGACAGGTGGACGCCCAGGGGAACGCCTCGCGGGACGCCTCGGTCGGTCGCGCCGGTGGGGCGGAGCGCTCCGGTCGGGGGTCGGTGGCACTCCGGTCCAGGGGTCGGCGGCGTTCCGGTCCAGGGGTCGGCGGCGTTCCGGTCCGGGGGGCCGGCCCGGGAGGGGCGGTCTGGGAGGGGCGGTCTGGGAGGGGCGGTCTGGGAGGGGCGGTCTGGGAGGGGCGGTCTGGGGGGAGGGCGGAGGACTGGGGCGGCAGAGGGCCCAGTCGGTGGGCGGGCCGGGTCGGCAGGGCGGGCACGCCCGGACGGGCGGCCAGGGTGAGCGCGCAAGGCCGGGCGCGGGCGAGGTTGGGCGCGGGCAAGGTTGGGCGCGGGCAAGGTTGGGCGCGGGCAAGGTTGGGCGCGGGCAAGGTTGGGCACGGGCAAGGTTGGGCACGGGCAAGGTTGGTGGGCGCGGGCGAGGTTGGTGGGCGCGGGCGAGGTTGGTGGGCGCGGGCGAGGTTGGTGGGCGCGGGCGAGGTTGGTGGGCGCGGTTGTGAATGCGGGCGAGAGTGCGGATGTGAGTGCGGTGGGCTGTGGACGCGGCGGCACGAGGTGGGGGGTTAGCCGGCGGAGACTGCGACCAGCCACGTCGCCGCCAAGAGGCCGGGGCCGTGGGGGAGGTTGTCGTGGGGCCATCTCAGGCCCAAGGTGAGGGTGAGCGCGCTCGCCAGCAGGGCACCGACCGGTAGGGCGAGCCACGACACCGAGGCCAGCACGGCGCCCAGCGAGCCCGCCAGCTTCACGTCTCCCCCGCCCATCGCCGACGGCGCCAGCAGGCGGACCAGGAGGTGGAAGCCGCCGAACAGCAGGCAGCCCGCCAGCGCCCGCCACAGGTCCGCCCCGCACAACCACAGCGTGACGCCGATCGCCGGGTACGCGGGCAGCGTCAACGCGTCCGGCAGGCGGCGGTGGCGCAGGTCGGTCACGGTCAGCAGCACGCCGAGCCACGCCACCAGCAGCGGCACGGGCAGCCAGTGCGGCGGGGCCAACGCCCAGGCCACGAACCACAACACGGCCGTCGGCACGGCGCACCACAGCAGACCGACGTGCGCCCCGCGCGGGAGGTGGCGCAGCAACCCGGCGCCCGCGGCGCCGGCCAGGAATCCGGAGATGACCATGGGTCCAGCGTGGTCACCGGGATGGCGGGGGCGCAACGAGAAGTGCGGGTGAATGGTCCATTCACGCGCGTAAGACGGTATCGTTGCTGCTCAGGCGGTATGGATAGGCGGCGTATCGGCGTCGATCCACCGCTTACCCACCGGAAACGCTGAGCGGAGACCCTGCGATGGCACGTCCACCACTGCCGATCGGCACCCACGGAAAGATCGCAACCAGCCGGGAGAGCGCCGAGGGTGTCAAGCCGGAGGTCTGGAAAGCCAGCGCCAGGGTCCGCGACCACGACGGCGTCACCCGCAAGGTCGAGCGCCGTGGTGCCAGCAGCGCCAAGGCCACCGCCGAGCTGAAGTCGGCCCTGCGTGACCGGAAGGTCCGATCGGTAGGCGCCCTCACCGGCGATGCCCGGTTCGAACAACTCGCCCTGACGTGGCTCGACCAGGTGCGGGCCCGGAACAAGGGCACGACCTACGACACGTACCGCAAGCACCTGCACCACACCGTCCTGCCTGCGCTCGGGAAGCTGCGGCTACGCGAGTGCACCCCTGGTCGGCTTGACGAGTTCCTCGAAGCGCAGGACCACCTAGCCCCGGCAACCAAGCGTGTCCTACGGGCCATCCTGACCGGCACGTTCCAGCTCGCCGTGCGCACCGACGCTCTCGACCGGAACCCGGCCCGTGACATGAGCCGCATCACCGGCGACGCCAAGAACAGGCCGGTCGCCCTCACGGCGGAACAGCTGCTCGACTTCATGGCCAAGCTGGACGCGGACCGCATCGCGCAGCGCACAGATCTGGGTGACCTGGTCAGGTTCCTGTTCGGCAGTGGTTGCCGCATCGGCGAGGCGCTGGGGATGCGCTGGTGCGACGTCAACCTCACCGATGAGCCGGTCGTCGTCGACGGTCTGACCATCCCGCCGCGCTCGCTCGCTGTCACCGGCAACGCCGTGTCGGTCGCCGGTAAGGGGGTCATCCGTCACGACGGCAAGACGTTCAACGCGCGCCGGCTGGTGACCTTGCCGGGGTTCCTGCACCGCCTGTTGACCGAGCGCCAGCAGGCGAGCGTCGGGGTGGGCGCGGCACCGGTGTTCCCCGGCCAGCGTGGCTACCGCAACCCGAACGCGACGCTGCGTATGGTCCAGAGGCTGCGTGACCGCATCGGCTATCCGGACTTCACCACGCACCGGGCACGCAAGACGGTGGCGACGATCCTCGACGGTGCGGGTCAGTCCGCGCGCAAGGTCGCCGACGTGCTCGGGCACGCTCAGGTGTCGATGACCCAGAACACCTACTTCGGCCGCGGGCAGGCGAACCCGGAGGCTGCGGCGGCGCTGGACGCGGCCGTCAACCCGGCCAAGCGCACCGCGTGAGGTCCGCACAGGCTCCGCACGGGGTGTGCCGACCCCTCAGCCCCTCGTGCTGAGCCGTCTACGGCCCGTACAGCGCGCCCTGAGCTGCGCTGTACGGGCCGTAGAGCGTCTGTGCGGAGGTGTGCCGACCATGTCGGTTTAGGCCCGCACAGGCCCGCGCAGCGGCGCGGATGCCTTGATTGCCGAGGCGACGGAGGCGAACCTTACGGCTCACTGCACACGACGAATGGTGGTCAAGGTGGCGTGGTTCAGACGCAAGATCAAGCGAGCATCGGTGACCCATGACTGGACCGCCGTGGACTACGACTATGACCCGATCGACCGGCAGTCCGGCATGCTCCTGTGCTGGACGTTCACCGGCACGCCGCCGGAGCGCGGTGACTTCCTGATACTGCAGAACGGGCCTCGGACGACCCGCTACAGGGTGAAAGCTGTCGGCCCCCGAAGTCCGGCGGGTGGCGTTGCGGTACACGTGGTGTTTGCGTCACGCCAGCTGGCTGGCCCGGACGTCTAACCGACCCTCGACCCTCCCCACAGCAGTAGGCGGGGTGGCTACCCTGGTGGCACCTCTTCGCCGAGGTAGTAGCCCCCGGTCGACGGGCCGGGGGCGTCGGCGAAGAACCTCGGCGAAGGCGGCACCATGGACGACTTGACCATTGGCGCGCGCATCAAGCGGTTGCGCGGCAACACCATGACCCAGCGGGAGCTCGCCGAGCAGTCCGGCGTGTCCCTCTCGCTGATCCGGGCACTCGAACAGGACCAGCGGCTCACCGCGTCCATCACGACCTTGCACAAGCTCGCCCGCGCACTGGACACCGACGCCGGGACGCTGCTGGGCAAGACCACGAACATGCCGGGTGCCCCGGACACCGGCGTCATGGCGATCCGCCGCGCGCTGACCCCGGTGGACGACCTGCTCGGCGAACCCGTGCTCGACGGCGAACCGGTCGACCGGCGCGAGGCCCGCAGGCTGGTCGAGTACGGCTGGGGCCTGTACTGGTCCGGCCGATACGACACGTTGACCACCCTGCTGCCCTCGGCGCTGCCGCAGCTCCGCGCGACCGCGCACACAGCAACAGCCGGTGAACAGGCCAGCGCGCTCGAGCTGCTGGCGCGCGGCTACTGGTTGACGGCGTGCTCGCTGGTCCACCTCGGGCAGCAAGAGGCCGCGTGGCTCGCTATCCGGCACGCGCTCGACGCGGCACAGGGAGGCTCCGACGCGCTGCTCGACGCGGTGCTGCGAGGGTCCGTGTCGTGGCAACTGCTGGTCCAGGGCCGCTACCACGAAGCCGAGCGAGTGGCGGTCAAGGCCGCAGAGGCGATCCAGCCAGTCGGCGCCGCGCCAGTCGAACACCTGTCGGTGTACGGGTCGCTGCTCATCTCCGGGGCCACATCGGCAGGCCGGGACGGAAACGCCGACCGCGCCCGCGACCTACTGGACGAAGCCGCGCTGATGGCCGCACGGAACGGCACCGACCGCACCGACTACGAAAGCCCGTTCGGGTCGGCACAGGTCACCATGCAACGCGTCGACGTCGCCGTGGTGACCGAGGAGTACCCGGCCGCGGTCGAAGCCGCCAAGGCCATGCCACGAGACGCCGCCCTGCCCCTGGCCGCACGTGCGCGGCACACCACCGACGTGGCTTTCGCGTTGGCGCAGATGGGCAAGGTCCGGCAGGCACGTGACGCGCTGCTGACCGTCGAGCAGATGGCACCGGCGTGGATCAAGTATCAGACGTTGCCCCGCCAGGTCGCGGCCGAACTGGTGCGTCGCGACCACGACTCGACTCTGCGCAGCCTCGCGCGGCGCCTCGGAGTCACCGCCGCCTAGGTACTACCCGACGGTAGTTCGGTCGGGTAGTACCACGCGGCGTAGTACCCGGCTTGACCTGCGTTTTCGTAGCGTCCAGGCATGAACTGGCTCGTCGTCGTCATCCTGGGCACCGTCGCACTCGGCGCGGTCGTGTGGCTGTGCGCCCTGGTGGTCCGCGAGCGCACCGGGGGCACGCGGTGAGCTTCCGCATCACCCTGACTGAGGAGCAGGTGTCGCAACTGTGGGGCTACCTCCGGCGCTGTGTGGCGGAGGTCGAGTCCTACCTGGCCGCTGACGACCTCGACGGCGCCAACTCCTTCATGAACCAGGTGGTGATCGAGGCCGGCCAAGGCTGCCACGACCTCGTGCTGGACACGATCGCCCGGATTCGCGGTCAGGTCGCGTGGCGGACATTCGTCCCAGATGTACGCGACGGTGAGCCGGAGTGAGGTTCCCGTTCTCCTCACTCCGGCTCACCAGAGGCGCGCCTGCGCGGTCTGCCCAACCTTGAGAGCTAGCCCTTCGGGTTGATCAACGCGATGGCGTTGATCAGTGCCTTCGCGCCATCGTTCGCGTGCTCCCACACTTCCATCGGCGTGATCGCGTACGTCTTCTCATCGGGGTACTGCTCGGCTTCATGCCCGCGGTCCCGAAGGTGCTCCAACTCCCGAAGCGCGACTTCGAGCTTCGTACGCAGCGGCTCGGCGATGCCCTCGGTGACGTGGTAGCGCTCATCCATGCCGGGTGAACCTACGGCAATCACCGCCACTCGGCCGGGTCTCAGGACGCCACGGCAGACCAGCCGTCGACGGGCGACCTCGGCTAGTCAGGTTCGCTTGTAAGCCACGACCTCACCGCCAGAAGTTCGAGTCGAGCACGTGTAGGTTGCGCTGTTCGGGTCGTCCAGCGTCCGTACCAGGCGGTACTGCTGCTCCCACCTCTCCAAACCCTGCTCGTCGTTGAACCGGACAGTCACAGTGAGGTCGTGCTGATCGCCTCGCTCGCGCAGGAGAGGCAGCTCGACAGGCACCTCAACCGTCGCTTGCAGCGCGTTAACGGGGCGTGGCGCCACCCTCGGAATGTTGATCGCCTGCCGCAGTTGCTGTGGGGCTGTGCGTACTTCCACCATCACGTCGACCGCCGCGAACTGTGATCCGTTGTGAAGCAGGATCTTGTTCACGGCTGCCTCTGCGTGCTGCGGGATGATCTCGACGTTGAAGATCGGTCGTAGTGCGAGGGCGAGCGCGCGGGTTGCGGCATCGGCAGTGGCACTTGTCTTGCGAGCCGTACGCAAGGCCGCTCTCGCAGAGAAGGCAGCAGCGACCGCGGAGACAGAGCCGGCCATGGCACTGATGACGGGGGCGTTGGTGGTCCACGACATCGCGCTAGCGTGCCTTATCGCCAATGATCACGGCTGGGCACAGGCGCCAGCGTGCGTCGCCCGCTGAAGGCCAACCGGGTGGCGTCGTAGGAACAGACCAGCTCAGAAGTCACCGTCACCGATTTCGGGTGTACCGCGCCCACACCCGAAGTCCTTCGCCATCTGCACCCCATGGGTGATCTCCGGCGACAGGGTGGTTGTCGAAGCGGATCAGCTCCGGGTGTTCTGCCTGGTCATCGCTGCCATCAGTCGCCCTCCGTGTAGATCCGGAGCCCCTTGCCGTTGCCATGTACCGCGCGCCACGCCGCGTCCTGCTCGGCACGGGTCGGCCACCACGGCTCGTGCCCGTTACGGACCAGCCACACCAGCCGGTCACGGGTGTTGTCCGGCCACGGCGGTGTCGTCGGCGCAGATACCCAGCCGCGGGAGCGACCCGGCCACACCGTGCACAAGCCAGCCTCGAACTCGGCGTGGTCGCCGCTGTAGTCGTGCTCAGGATCCGGGCCGACCACCATGGACCAGGCGGTGCGCAGCTCGACGTACTCACGGGCCAAGCCGGTCTCGTCGTCCAGCCGCGCGTACGCCGCGCGTTCCCGCTCACCGGCCTGCAGCGCCCACTTGGCACGCACGTCCGCGCCCGCGCCGGGCGGTGGACCCTCACCGAGGTCATTCACCGCGGCCACGATGTCGACCCACAGCCGCCCGCCGGCGGGCGCCAGGAACTCGCGGATGATCCGATCCCGCTGGCCGTCCACCGCCTTGCTCAGCGTGTCGTCGGCGCGCTTCGCCGCAGCGGTCAGCACCTCGGCGCGCGCCAGGTATTCGCGTTCGGCGCGGTCGTGGTCGACAAGGCCGGACACGTCGAGCTTCGCGGGCGTCTTGCTGGCCAGCGCCGCCTCAACGTGGTCTTCCCACGGGTAGACGGGCTGGTCGAGGTGGGCGAGCGCTTCGGACAGGCGCACGGTGGTGCGGTAGGCGTCGGCGACAGCGCTCGGCAGCGTCCAACGGCGGGTGGGCGCTGCCTCCAGCAGCGCGCGCAGCCGAAGCGCATTGCGTGTGTGGAGCTTGCTCATGTGCCCTCCGTTCAGGCCGCGTCGTCGGAGCCGTCGGCATCCGCCTCGGCCGCCCACTCCCGCGCGTGAGCACCACTGCCCAGCTCCGAGGGCACAGCCAGCTTGTGCTCCCAGCTGCGGTGCAAGCCCGCCATCGGGCTCGACGTGGTGAGTTCGGCGAGATCACCGAGCGCTTCGGTGCGGCCGTTCAGCTCGGCCCACTCCGTCATCAGGGCACCCCAGGCACCGCCCATCGGCGCGTGCTCGAACACCCGCATGGCGACGGCCTTGCCCAACGCCTCGTCGCCCGTCTCGTGCGCCCGCTGCAACAGCCGCGCGGCCTGCTGGGCTGTCTTCACTCCCTCGGCGCGCTCCAACGCGTCCCGGAAGTTGATCGCGCTCGCCGGATCACCGGCGGTCGGGTTGCCGAACAGCTTGCGGCGCAACTCGTCGACACGCGTCTCGCGCTCGGCCTTCGTCTCCCGCTTCGCCTGTCCCATCTCGTCATTCGCCTTGACGTACGCCGCCGCGATCCGGCGCCGCTTACCGTCGTCGGACAGGTCACGCAGCCCCCGAATGTGGGCGACCTCCCGATCCAATGCCTTGCGGATCTCCGCTGCTGAACGGGCCACGGGCGGCCCCCTCTCGTGCTGTGCGCCGAGCCCGGAAGTGCTCGACGTCGTCCGGGTCCAAGACCCACCGACTGCCCAGGAGGGTGGCCGGCAGCCGACCCGCTTGGATCGCCCGTCGCACGCTGCGTTCCGCGATCCCGAGCCTCCGCGCCGCCTGGACAGTGGTGAGCCGACCCGACGATGCGCCCGCGCCGTCCACCGGGGACAGCGAAGGTCCGGAACCGGACCCACCCACCTGCGCACGCCACGCCGCGGCAGCCACCCGCAACGCCACCACGACCGCATCCACCTCGGGATCGTCGCCACGATGCTCGGCCGCGTACCGGCCCAACGTCGTCCGCAGCAGCACCGCCGCCACCCGGCCCGGAACCACCACCACCGGCCCGCCAAGGCCATGCACGAACGCCTCCGGAGGACGAGTCACCAACGCCCCCTCGTCCGGGCCGCGTCGAACGCCAACGGCGACGACGGCCAGTAGTGCGCCGCCATCAACGCCGGCCGCTCAAGACCACGCTCGGCCCCCCACGCCTCGACCGCGGCCTGCCAGCGACGCCACGCCGTGAACCGACGCCACCCCGCCGGGTCCGGGTGGCCGCGGTCCGGAGGCTTCTCCGACACCGTGACGAAGTCCTCAACCCGCGCGACACCACGCCGCAACTCCTCGGGCAGCTCCTGCGGCTCCTGCGCCGCCTGCCGCTGCCTACGCCGCGCCACGAGCCCCCCTCGGCCGGTACACCCCGCGGATCCCCCGACGCTGCGGACGCTGATCGTCGTCGTCCGGCAACCGCAACGCCGTCAACAGCCTCGCCAGCGTCGTCCGCTGGTTGCGCAGCTCCACCAACGACGGATGCGTCATCGGTCCCCGCTGCGGGTGCTCCAACAGCACCCCGTCACGCGCGACCACCGCGTCCAACAGCGCCACCTGGTCGGCCACCCGCGCGGCCTGCTCCAACACCGCCAGTTCGTGCGGCGCCAGCTCGAACTCCTCCGCGATCGAGCACCACAACTCGCGGCCAGCATCGGCCAGCCCCGCCGGAACCTCTCCCACGTCATCCACGACGGGCCTCCCGTGTAACGCTTTTAAGCCTCTGACCTGCGGTTTCGCAAGTCCTCAGTAGACGAATCCCTTGATCTGTCCTGAGCCTGAACAGGGGGTCACAACACCCCAGACACCCCCCGAAACCGCCCCCACGGCCAGCTGGGCAACGCGCACGCGCACGCGCGCGGAACGATTTCAGGTGCCACGCACGGCGAGGCCCAGCAACTCCCCGCTGTCCTGAGGGGTGGGGGGAGGAGGGGAGGCCCCGGTGGGTGGTGGGTGCCGGTCGCGCAGCCGGGTGGCACGTCCAGGAGCGGATCGTGTCGTTGGTGCTCGGCTTGGTTCCTCGTGCGGCGTGCCGTACAGCGCTCACGGGGTGACTTTGACGCGACCGGCGAGTCATCAGGCGGCTACCTGGTCGGTGCCGAGTGCCCAGCCGATTAGGGCTGTGGTGTGGACGTAGGCGTGCGTGACGGTGGTGGCGTCGGCGTCGACCAGGCGGCGCGTGTAGAAGCTGGCTGCGCCATCCGCCAGGTGGGCAAGTAGTCCGCGGTCACCGTCGCGGGGGTTCATCGGGTTGCCGTCATCGTCGCGGTAGAGGGGGAAGGGGCCGCTGGTGCGGCTGACCTGTTGGCCGTCGAGTGGTCCGCCGAGGTAGGTCGCGGTGCGGTTGAGGGTGGTGCGGGTGGTCATGAGGCGCTCCAGAGGTGCCGGGCGTGGGTGCGGCAGCAGCGTCGGCCGCGGCTGTCGAGTCGGGTTGGTGTGGCGCCGCAGGTGTCGCAGGGCTGCGGGTCGCCTTGGTCGGGGCGTCCGACAGAGAGAAGGTGCAAAACAGCGTCTCCAGCGTCTCCAGCGTCTCCATGTGCGCGTTTGCGCTGGTCAGACGCTTGAAGTTCTGGAGACGCTAGCGTCTCCGCAGCGTCTCCCGCGGCGGCGCGGATAGACCACCGGGCCACTTCACTACGCCGTTCGGGGGTGGCGGTTAGCCGGTACAGCCGCTTACTGCCGTGTCCGCGCTCGGAGTCGTCGACCTCGATGCCGATGGCTCGCAGCACTGGGGCCAAGCGCTTGAGCTGTCCGCCGGCGCGCGTGGCATCGGCTGGCCAGCGCTTCGGGCGCCGCTCCGGTTCGCCGATCTTGGCCAGCAGCTCGGTAGCAGTGAGCCGCAGCCCGTCGGGTCCGGCGGCGTCGACCAGCTCGACCACGGCCTGTGCGAATGGCTCACCGTCGAGGACGTCGGCGACGGCGTCGCGGGCAGTGGCCTTGTAGGACTCGACGGTGTTCCAGCCCTGTACGGCGTCGACGGCGGCCAGCACGCGGGCGAAGTCGGCCATGCGGGGGCGTCCGGTGAGCGTCACCGTGGGACGGGCCTGCAGCACGCGGGCGAGGAGGTCGAACAGCGACGCGAGGATGGCGCCGTGCGCGTAGGCGTAGGCGGCGTCAAGTTCTGCTTCCTCGCGGCGCTTGCTGTCGGGGATGAGGTTGAGCTCGATGGTCAGCAGTCGCTCGGCGAGGTCGCCGGCCAGTGCGCCGGCGTCGATGGTGGTCATGGCGAGGACCCGTTGGAACTCCAGGACCACCACGTCGTCGTCGGTATAGAGCGCCCGGTCCACGATGCCGTCGCCGGTGACTGCGCGGCACAGGGCGTCGGACAGCCAGTCGGGGACGGTGGACACGTTGTCGAGGCACAGCGCCCATGAGTTGAAGGCCTGTGTTGCCCAGGACTTGATGTCGCGGGGTGCGGTGCGTTTCGGCGCCCCGGATGGGTCGATGATGCCGATGACGATCTGCGCGGCCTTGGACTTGCCTGTGCCCTGTTCGCCGCGGAACGCGAGGATCGGGTGGGGCAGGTCGGGGATGAACGCGGCGATCAGCCAGGCGACCAGGAGCCGGAACCCGTCCTCACCGACGTTGAGCAGGTCGCGCAACAGGGCGAGACCGTCACCGTCGCGGATCGGGTCGGGAAGCGGCTTCATAGCGCCGGATCGGCGGAACAGCACCGGTGAGCGTGACGCGCGGTGCCATCCGTCGGGGCCGATGATGACGCACCGGCCGTCGGAGGTGCCGAGGTCGATGACCACGGCGTCACCGTGCTGCGCGACCCTCAGATGCGGCACGCGTGGTTCTGCGGCGGCGGCGATGCCTTCCAGGACCGTCATGGCGTCGGCGAGCGCCGACTGGGACGGCACGGAGCCCTTGTCGTCGGAGTACATGCGGGCGAGCTGGGAGCGCAGGCCGGCCTTGCCGCGTAGCGGGAGTGCGATGTTGGGGCCGTCGAGCTTCACGCCGTACGGGCGGCCGTCCTCGGACATGAAGAACTCGAACTGGCTGCGTGCGAGGGCGACCAGGAGGGTTGCCTGGGAGGGGCCACGTTCGCCGTTGTCGGCGGCCTTGCTCATGCGGCGTTCTCCTGTGCTGGTGGTTCGCTGTGGCCGGTGGCGACCCATCGGCGGACCGCGTCGGGGTCGATGGTTCGGGTGGTGGGAACGACGGCGCGGCGTCGGCGCAGCTCGGCGTAGGGCACGGTGAGCGCGTGCCGCGCCCGCCACATCGCGGACATGACTTCGGCGGTCTGCTTCACCGTGGCCTGCTCGAGGTGTTCGAGGACTTCGGCGCGTTGAGCCTGGGTGACCGCCCACATCAGGGCCGCGTAGACGACGGCCGCGTGCTTGTCGGGGTGGTTGTCGGGCAAGTCGGCCCACTCCTGCGTGCCGGGCCACGGAGCCTGTCCGCCGGCCTGGTCGAACAGGGGTTGTGCCCACTGTCGGATGAGGTCGGGGTGGATATCGGTCACTGGGCACCGTCCAGCGGCGTGGACTGGCCGGTGAGGTGCTGGTCGAGGTGGTTGAACAGGTCGGTCAGCTCGGCGCGGATCGCCGCGTTGGGGACGCCGAGCGTGTGCCGCGTCCGGTTGACCACGCGGGTGATGAGGGCCTGCCAAGAGCGGGACCGGACCAGTCCGGCGCACGCGCTGCAGAGTGCCCATCCGTCGAGGTAGCGGACGATGACGTTCGAGCCGAGGACCATCCGCGCGAACGGGCGGCAGTCGAACAACTCGACCGGTGGCCGGGTGGTGCAGGTGTCGCAGACTTGTTCGCGGAGCCGCGTGTTGAGGCTAGACTTGGTGGCCTGGTGATGAGGGGTCATGAGGGTGGCCTTTCGCTTTGGGGAGCCGGTCCGGTGGTGCGGGCCGGCTTCCTGCTTTTCGGCGGCGGGCAGGAGTTCGTCAGGCTGCGGTCGTGATGCGGGCCGACAGGGCGGCGAGTCGGTCGTATTCGTCCTTGGGGATGAACAGGCTGCCGCCGATGCGAACGGCTTGCAGTTCGCCCATGTTGATCCAGTGGTAGACGGTGCTCTGCGGGAATCCGAGAGCGGCGATGTCCTTCGCGCGGTAGCGGCGAACTGGTGCGGTGGTGGCGGTCATTGCGGTTTCTCCTCGGTCGCGTGTGCGGCGGTGACCAGGTAAAACACATGGTTTCCGTACCGTGCGAAATTTACAACTGTCCACATGGGACACGAATCGGGAATCGGCGATCAAGCCTGTTGGTTCGCCGCTTATGTGCGTACTTTGAGCGAACATCATGATGCGCACACAAGCGCTTATCGCAAGGAACTTGCAGTGATTTACGGTTGCAACTATCTCCGCGAATCGCTCGCATGGAGTAGCGCCGTGCGGCTACCGCGCCTTGCTCACTGCCTCGCAGGCCGGGCAGACCTTGCGGCCGAAGACACGCGGGAACAGGATCCGGTTCGGTTTCTCGATCTTCAGGCCGCACAGGGTTTTCGCGCTGCCGTCCCACCAGCTGCGCTTGCCCATGTGCACGATGTCGTCGTTGTCGGGCATGTCGGTACCTCCGGTTAGTAGCGGGCCACAGCAGCCCGGATGGCGTCGAACGCGACCACGGCGACGGGTTGCGCCGAGCCGTTGAGCCGCTGCCGCGGCGGGGTCGGCCGCTCCACGCGCGCGGCACGCAGGGCTTCGCCGAACCGCTTGGGCTCCCAACCGATGCGGTCGGCGAGTTCGGCGACCGCGACCAGGCCGGTCTCGTGTGGCTCGATGACGTCGACGAGGTAGTTCAAGACCTCGGGCATCTCGACGTCGTCCACCAGCACGGCGTCGACCGCTTCGCCCGCCTGGTCGCTGCCGACGGCCTGGTCGATCAGCTCGGCAACGTCCTCGGGCAGGTCACCGACCGCGGTGTCTCCCGCAGCGTCGCCGGTCAAGGTGCCCGCCATCTCCCGCAGCGCACGTCCGCGCTCACAAGCGGCTTTGACCTGCGCGAATGTCAGGAAGTCGGTTGCGAGGGTCACGGCCTCACCGGCGGATAGCGCGGTCTCACCGTCCGCGCCGAGCAGCAAGCCAACGCCCTTGTGACTGGTCAGCAGCTTGGACGCGTCCATGCCAGCCTTGTAGGTGCCCGCGCCCAGGATGGTCTCCGACGCCTGATAGGTCATGACCTTCAACGCGAAGCGGGTACCGATCACACCGCGCAGCTTGTCCGGCAGTACCTTCGCGTCCGGCTTTTGCGTGGCCAGGACCAGCGAGTAGCCGGCGGCCGGCCCGGTCTTGGCGATGAACGTCAGCAGGTCCAGGATGCGCTGACCGATCTTCTTCCCCTTGGGCTGGTCGGGGTCGATCGGGGTGTCGTTCTCCAGATAGTTCTGGATCTCGTCGACCGCGATCACGGTCAGCGGCATCCGGTGCTTGGGGTCGCGGGTCAACTCGGGCGTCACCTTGCCCTCGGGCGCCACCTCGTCGAGCGCAGTGGAACGCAACCGCGTGTAGGCCTCCTGCATCGCTGCCGCCGTCTCCTCCAACACGGCGACGAACCGAAGCGCGGACTCGGTCCGGGCGTCGGGGATGAACCGGTGCGCGACCAGCTCGAACGGCCGGAAGTCCTTGCCGCCCTTCCCGTCGGCCACGATGAGGCGCACGTACGGGTCGAGTGCCGCCGCGGTGACGGGGATGCGCGCAGCGAACGTCTTGCCCTGCCGCGGAATCGCGCCGACCAGCAGCGACGTCCACACCACCGGCAAGTCGACCCGCTCGCCGCGGGCGGTGCGGCCGAACGGCACCGGCCGCCACAGGTCCCACTCGGACGCCTCGGCCAGCGCCGACACCACCGGCGGACGGGCGTAGGGGTCGCTGTGCCCGATCCACACCGACAACCGCCCGGCGTGGCCCTGGTCCCCGCGGACGCGCTCGAGAATGAGCCGCATCTCGTCGACGGCCAGCGCCGACGCCAACGCCTCCCGCTTCGCGATCACGTCCGACGCCTTCCGCGACGGCGGCAGGTCGATCACCATCGCCCACCCGGTCGCGTCGTTGCGGGGACGCTCGACCATCAGCAGGCCCTCGGTCTTGCCGATCGCGCCGGCCGCCCGGAACGCCTCCACGAGGTTGTTGCCGTCCATCAGCATGGCCAGCGACCGGGCGCCGCCGAGCGTGGCCTGACGGCCCGGTGAACCGTCCTTGCGGCGTCCGACAGCGGCGAGCGCCAGCGTGGTGACACCGGTGACAGCGACGACTGCCACCCCTCCTGACACCAGCCACCACACGGTGCCACCGAGGCCGGTCACGACCATGCCGGTGAGGCTCAGCCACGCCCGGCGCCTGCGGACCGCGGCGATGTCCTGCCACCGCGCGGCCAGGGTGTCAGTCGACTTCGCGGCCTGGTAGAAGTCGGCCACCCGGACCCACTGCCACCACGCCCTGCACGCGACCACCGAACCGCGCAGAACGGCACCGGGGTAGCGCAGTGGCATGACGGCGACAGTCCGTGTCATGTCGGCCACGGCGGCGTTGTCCTGCCACTTGGCGGGCAGTTTCGCGCGGGCGACCTCGACCGCCCGGCGCGCGCGTGACCGCTGGTACTCGTCCTCGGTCACCAACTCGCCGTGCAGCACCTGGCGCACCGGTTCGGCGGCTGCTCCGGGCAGGTGAACCAGGTTGCTCGGCCGGTCGTCGCGGGGCATGGGTTGTGCCATGATCTCGGCTCCACTCCTTCGGGAGGTGGGACCAGGTGGGCGGCCAGGTTCCTACGCCGGTAGCCGCCCACCTGGGGCTTCAGGGCTTGTGGGTGCTGCTCATGGCGAGCAGGGCGAATCCGGACACGACCATCAGGCCGTCGATCACCAGCGGGCCGACACCGGCCCCGAGCGGGTCGTAACCCCAGCTCACGAGTACCGCCCGGATGTGGCCGTAGGAGATGACGCCCGACCCGAGGGCCACCACCGCGACACCGCCGAACCGGACCGCCATCCATGCCCGGCCGTCGCGCCACGCGGTGCGGGAGATGACCTCGACGGACACCAGCAGCGCAACCGGCCACACCGCCGCGCCGACCTGTGAGGCGACGCTGGGGGCCCAGTTGTCCGGCATGTCACCCGCGGGCAGCCACGCTGCCAACCAGTTCGCGGCGATCGAGACCACCGAGCCGAACGCGAACCCGAACCATGCCACGAACTGCGCGCCCCGGTGCCCGGCGGCGGGGGTGTCAGTGGTTGCGGTGTCAACGACCGGGGGTGACATGCCAGGGGTGACAGCCCTGTCGACGGGGGGTGCCTCGACGGCCTCGGCCACCGGCGCCGGGGCCGGCTCGGCGACGACCGCAGGCGGGGTGTCAGTCGCCCTGTCAGTCGGGGTGTCACCGGCGCTGTCCGGGCCGCTGTCCTCGGTCAGCCCGTCCTCGCGACGGACCTCGGCGATGCGGTCACGGGCCCACGACTCGGACCGGTCGAACTGCTCGGCCAGCTGCGCCCGGTTCAGCGGCTGCCCCTGGGTGATGCTCTTGCGGTACGCCTCCCGCGCCCACTGCTGCAGCAGCGCCGGCGACACCAGTTCCGAGGTCGTCACCGGACACCACCGTTCGGGCCGGTACCGCCGGGCACACCGCAGTAGGGCACCGGGTGCCCGTCCTCGGCGATGTAGACGACGACCGGGTCACCGCCGCACGAGCACTTCTCCCCCGGCAACGGGGCACGCTGGCCGCTCACCGGGCACCGCCGTACGTCGTGGCCGGCGCGGTCGGCGCGGTGTGCACCGCGAGTCGGGCGGTGTCCCCGGCGTCGGCCAGGCGCTCGGCGACGTCGGCGACCAGCGCCGCGGCGAACACCACGATCCGGGCCAGCAGGGTCAACACGGTCACCAGCACGTAGGCGACCGCGGCGGGCAGCGTGAGCCGCCGCAACGCGTTCCTGGTCGTCACGGGGATCTCCTCAAGTCGGTTGGGCCGTGTCGCGCCCGCGGTCGGGGTCAACGGGCGCGGCACGGGCTTGCGGGCTGAAACGCCCCGTGAAGCCCACCGACCGCGTGCCGGTGGGCAACCGGCACGGTCAGGCCACGAACCAGGAGGAGACGACCTCGGCGTCACGGACGGCGTAGTAGTCCAGCCAGTCCGCCGCCTTGAGCAGCATCTCGCCGAGCTTGCGGGCCTCGGCCGCGGTGAAGGAGGCGTTCGTGCCGTCGGTGGTGTCCAGGCTGACGTTCACGTAGGACAGCACGCCCTCGTCGTCTGCGGGGTCCGCCGCGCGCCGGTAGGACACCGCCATGGCGTCGCGGTCTTGGCAGGTGTCGTGCGAGGTCCAGCCGACCACGCGGACGGCTTCGCAGTTCCCCGGGCCCTTCTCAGGGGTCGCCAGGTGGGCGCCGTCGCAGCCCTCGATGCACCGGGGGATGACGTTGATGGTGGCAGTACGCTTCCGCATGGTCCACTCCTGTGTCAGCAGGTTGGGGATCAAGGCCCTCGGTCGGTGCTCCAACACCGCCGGGGGCCGCTTTCGTTTGGTGCCGGAACCCAGCGTAGGGAACATGATGTTCCCTGTCAAGCGGCTAGATACTGGGCAAACAAGGCCGCAGTACGTAACATCAGGTCACATGGGTACCGATGGAACACTATGCACCGTGGACAAGCGATCACTGGGGCACATGGCGGGCCGGTTCCGGGAAGCTGAGGCGAGAGCCGAGATCCTGCGGCTGGAACTCGCTGTAGCGATCCGCGAGGCTGCGAAGGACGGCGTGTCCCAGAAGGACATCTGCGAGGCGACCGGCTACACCCGTCAGCAGGTCCGCCGGATCGTCCAGGCTGCGGTCGAACCGCCTGGTGACGACTAGCTGTGGACAGCACGAGAGGCCCCCGACGCACCTGGCGTCGGGGGCCTGACTTTTGCTCCGTATCGACGAAAGTCTGCCCGTTATGTCCGGTTCGACCGGTTCTATGGTCGGAGGGAGACGCTGCGGAGACGCTAGCGTCTCCCACGCCTCATGCGTGCGACCTGCACAAACGGAGGGACGGAGACGCTGGAGACGCTGGAGACGCTGTTTTGCACCTTCTCTCTGTTGGAACCTGTGAAGAGGTAAAGATCACCCGGCGTTTACCCTCCACTTACGTGCGCAACCCGGCGCGGTCTGAGCGGCGCACACACGCGGGTTAGCGAACGGACGTGCACGTCAGCGAACGTTCATGTTCGCGCGGAACGCGCACGGAAGCGCGGGTGCATGAATGGTCCATTCACCCGCACTCGTCCGCCCGGCCGAAACTCAGCGCTGCCAGGAGAACAACGCGTCACCCGCCGCCACCGCGCCACCGGCCTGGTCCAGCAGCACCTCGGGGGCCGCGTCCAGCGCGATCACCGGGCAGATCGGCGCGAAACCCGCCGCCTCCACCTCCGCCGGGTCCCACGTCACCACGGGCTGCCCCGCGCGCACCGCCTCGCCCTTGACCACGTGCACCGTGAAGCCCTCGCCCTTGCGCTTCACCGTGTCGATCCCGAGGTGCACCAACACCGCCGCACCCTCCGAAGTGGCCACGACGAACGCGTGCGGGTGCAGCGTCACCACGGTCCCGTCCACCGGGGACACCACGTCCGCACGCACCCGCTCCGGCTCGACCGCCACCCCCGGACCGACCATGGCCTGCGCGAACACCGGGTCCGGCACCTCGGCCAACGGCACCACGCGCCCGCCGACGGGGCTCGTCACGCGCAGCGTCACAGCAGGTCCTCGATGTCGCTGGCGATCGTGTCGGCCTCGGGACCCACCACCACCTGCACGACGTTGCCCGCACGCATCACGCCGTGCGCACCCAAGCCCTTCAAGGCCTTCTCGTCCACCAGGGAACCGTCTTCCAGCTCACAGCGCAGGCGCGTGATGCACGGCTCGATCTCCACGATGTTGTCCGCGCCGCCGAGCGCGGCGAGAATCCCGGCCGCTTTGTCGTCCGCCACTTCGAAGTCCTCTCTCGACACCTGCCCTGAGGGTGCCACCGCTCGGGCACGGTCCCGTAACGGCGGTTGACACCCGGTTGGCGCGCGGAGCATCCTCCCCGCACCAACTGGTCTAGACCGGAAAGTACCAATGCCCGTATGGACGCGCGAGCGCCGGGGAGGTGTCATGAGCCGCAACGAGATCGTCGACGGGCCCAAGCCCAAGCACGCCCAGCTGCGCGACATCCTGCGGCGCATGGCCGAGCAGGAGCTCTCGCCGGGCTCGCCGATCCCGTCCGAGCGCGACCTCGCCGAGCAGTACGGTGTGTCCCGCATCACAGTACGCGCGGCCGTCGGCCAGCTCGTCGCCGAGGGCCTGCTCACCAGGGCGAAGGGCCGCGGCACGTTCACCGCACGGCGGCGCATGGACGTCCAGCTGTACCTGGAGTCGTTCACCGACGACATGCGCCGGCGCGGCCTGACCCCCGCGACCGAGGTCCTGGCCTGCGCCGAGGAGGCGCCGCCGCCCGAGGCGACCGCCGCGCTCGGCCTGCTGCCACACGAACCGGCGTGCCGGCTCGTCCGCCTGCGCCGGGCGGACGGCGTGCCGCTGGCCGTCGAACGGGGCTGGTACAACCCGCGGGTCGTGCCGGACCTCGACCAGCACGACCTCACGGCCTCGCTCTACACCCTCATCGCCGACACGTACGGGGTCCAGCTCGACCACGCGGGCCAGACCGTGTGGGCCGAGGGCGCCGACCCCGAGACCGCGAAGCTCCTGGCTGTCCGGCCGGGCAGCCCGCTGCTCGTCTTCCGCCGGGTCTCGAGCTCACGAGGCAGGCCCGTCGAGGACATGACGTCCTGGTACCGGGGCGATCTCTACCAGGTGACCATGCAATTGGACCGGACCGTCCCGGAATCCGGCCCACACCACTCCGCCAAGGGAGGTACCCCATGAGCGCCAGCGCCCCACAGGCGACCGGCGGTCGTGAGATCAAGGGTCTGGCCGGGCTTCAGCGATTCGGCCGCAGCCTCATGCTGCCGATCGCCGCACTGCCCGTAGCCGCGCTCCTGCTACGACTCGGCCAGGACGACATCCTCGGCAAGGACTGGCTGGGCTGGAACGCGGTGGCCGGCGTCATCGGCGGGGCGGGCAACGCCCTGTTCGCCAACCTGCCGCTGCTGTTCGCCGTCGGTGTGGCCATCGGCTTCGCCCGGCGCGGTGACGGTTCCACCGCGTTGGCCGCCGTGGTCGGCTTCGTGGTGACCGAGGCCGTGTTCAAGGCGATGTCGCCGCTCGTGCTGCCGCTGCCGGAGGACGCGGCGGCCGACGCCAAGCAGGAGCTGATCAACTACTCGGTGCTGACCGGCATCGTGGTCGGCTTGATCAGCGCGGTGCTGTGGCAGAAGTACCACCGCATCAAGCTGCCCGCCTACCTGGCCTTCTTCGGCGGCCGGCGGTTCGTGCCGATCCTGGTCGCGGGCGTGATGATCCCCGTCGCGGTGGTCATGGGACTGGTCTACCCGTGGTTCGACGCGGGCCTGACCTCGGTCGGCGAGGCGATCTCCGGCAGCACGATCATCGGCGCGGGCGTCTACGGCACGATCAACCGCCTGCTGCTCCCGCTGGGCCTGCACCACATCCCGAACACGTTCATGTGGCAGGTCTTCGGCGAGTACGAGGGCAAGACCGGCGACATCCAGCGGTTCTTCGCGGGCGACCCGTCCGCGGGCACGTTCATGACCGGCTTCTTCCCGATCTTCATGTTCGCGCTGCCGGCGGCGGCGCTGGCCATCGTGCACACCGCCCGGCCGGCGCAGAAGAAGGTCATCGCGGGCATCATGGGCTCGGCTGCGCTGACCTCGTTCATCACGGGTGTGACCGAACCGCTCGAGTTCGCGTTCATGTTCGTGGCGTGGCCGCTGTACGTGATCCACGCGGTGCTCACCGGCACGTCGTTGGCGATCAGCAACGCGCTGGACATCCACAGCGGGTTCGGGTTCTCCGCGGGCGCCATCGACTACGCCCTGAACTTCAACATCTCGACCAAGCCCTTGCTGATCCTGGTGCTGGGCGTGATCTACGCGGCCATCTACTACTTCCTGTTCCGCTTCGTCATCACCAAGTGGAACCTGAGGACTCCGGGCCGCAGCGCGGACGAGGACCCCGAGGCCGACGCGAGCGTGGTCGACGGCGACAAGACCGCCACCACCGCCAAGGGTGACAAGGAAGGCCGGTCGGACGCGACCGCGTCCTGACGGCGAGTCGGAGTAACGAGAGGACGGGTCATGCCTGAGCGACGGGTCACCGTGGCGAGCAAGGTCGGACTGCACGCGCGCCCTGCCGCACTGCTGGCGAAGGCGGCGGCCGGGCAACCGGTGACGGTCACCATCCGCAAGGACGACGGCCAACCGGTCGAGGCGGCGAGCGTGCTGGGCCTGATGACGCTCGGCGCGATGCACGGCGACGAGGTCGTCCTGACCGCGGACGGCGAAGGCGCGGACGCCGCGCTGGAGGCGATCGCGGAGATCATCGCCACCGACCTCGACGAGGGCTGATCCCCTCGGCACGACCGGCTGGGCCCTGCTCGCACCCTCGCGCGAGCAGGGCCCGGCGGCGTTCCGAGCGTGGAACCCGGGGGTCCTGAAGGTCAGACACGCCGGACCTAAGCGTTGGACACGCGGGTCCTGAAGGTTCGTCACGCGGGCGGTTCGGGCCGCTTGGAGGAGGGACGCGTCGGCTAGATCGGCAGCGGGAGGAGGTTGTCGGTGGCGGCGCGGAGGGCGGCGCGCATCGCCTCCCGCGGGGCGGGGTGGCCGGTGAACTGCTCCGACTGGCCGAAGGCCTGGTGCAGGAGCATGTCGAGGCCGGTGGCGAGGGTGCGGCCCCGCTTCTCCACGGCGTGGGCCAGCGGGGTGGGCCAGGGGTGGTAGATGACGTCCAGGACGCACGGCGCCTCGGCCAGCGCCCCCGCGATCGGCTCGGTGGCCTCCGGCGGCACGGTGCTGATCAGGACGTCCGAGGCCGACGCCAGGGCGGCGAAGTCGGCGGCGTCCCAGGTCACGACGTCCAGGGCCAGGCCGAGGCGGGACGCGCACGACTCCGCCTCCGCCGCCCGGCTCGCCGAACGGACCACCAGCGTGACCGCGCGGACGCCGACGGACGCCAGCGCCACCAGGGCCGCGGTGGCCGTGCCGCCCGCACCCAGCAGCACCGCGCGCGAGCCGGACGTGAAGCCGCACGAGGCGCGCAGCGCGCCGAGGACGCCGTCCACGTCGGTGTTGTCCGCACGCCACCCGCCGTCGACCGGCACCAGGGTGTTCGCGGCGCCGACCTGGGTGGCCCGGGGCGTCGCGGACGTGGCCACGGCCAGCGCGGCACGCTTGTCCGGCATGGTCACCGACAAGCCCACCCACGCCGAGTCCAGGCCCGTGACCAGGGACGACACCTCCTCGGCCACGCACTCGACGCGCGTGTACTCCCAGTCGGCCAGACCCAGTGCCGCGAACGCGGCGTTGTGCAGCACCGGTGACAACGAGTGGGCCACCGGCGAGCCGATGACCGCCGCACGGCGGACCACGGTCAGAAGACGCCTTCCCTCTGGGCCTTCTTCGACGCGGCGTCGTGCTCGTCGAACGTGACGTTGAAGCACGAAGTGCCGTCCTTCTGGCACTTCACGAAGTACATCCACGGCCCGTCTTCGGGGGTGATCGCGGCGGTGATCGCCTCACGGCCCGGCGAGCCGATCGGCGTCGGCGGCAACCCGTGCACCTTGTAGGTGTTGTACGGACCGGCCTTCTCGCGGTCCTCGTCGCTGGTGGTGATGTGCGGCCGGTCCAGCTTGTAGTTGACCGTGGAGTCCAGCTCCAGCTTCTGCGGCAGCGCGAGCCGGCTGTAGACGACCCGCGAGATCTTGCCGAAGTCCTTGGTCACGCCTTCCTTCTCGATCAGGGAGGCGATGACCAGCACCTCGTACGGGCGGAAACCCGTCTTGCCCGAGCCGCTGGGGATGCCGTAGCCCTGAAGCCGGCCCAGGGACGTGCCGATCACGCCCTTGAGCAGCTCGGCCGCGCTCGCGCCCGGCTTGACGTGGTACAGGCCCGGCGCGACGAGGCCTTCGAGCCGGTTCTCCTTCGGCGCGGCGGTGACGTCGGGCAGCGCCCACTCGGGGATGCCGAGGGCGGCCGGGTCGGCGTTCTCCGCCGCGTCGCGCAGCTGGTCGACCGGCACGCACTGCTTGACGCCGTCCAGCTCCACGCAGGAGGCGTCGGACAGCCTGGAGAGGATGCCCTTGGTGACGCTGCCGTCCTGCGCGGTGAGGTCGTGCATCACGTTGCCGCCCCTGACCTCCAGCGGCACGATCTTGGACGCCTCGTCCACCATCCGCGCCACCGCGGCCTCGCCGGACATCTTGGTCTTCATCAGGTAGAACCCGGGCTGGATCGCGGTGACCCGCGAGTCGTCCGCGCCCGCCTCGGTGAACGCGCGCGCGCTGGCCACCACGCCCTGCTCCTTGAGCGTGGTGGCGATGGTGGTGACGAGGTCGCCGTCCTTGACCTCGACCACCACGTCCGCCTCGCCCGCGCCCGCGAAGTCGTCGTACGAGCCGATCCCGCTCAACGTGCGGTACCCGTAGTACGCGCCGACACCCCCGCCGGTCAGCACCAGCGCCACGACGACCCACAGGATCGTCCGCTTGCGCCTGCGCTTGGCGCGGCGGGCCGCGGCGTCGCTCCTGCCGCGTGCGGCCCGCTCGTCGTGGCGGGTCTCTGGATCGGTGAACAACCCGAGGTCGTCGTTCACGAGCCGTCCTTAGCTCCGGGGGCCCGCTCCGCATCGGATCGAGCCACTTGTCGCGCCCGTGCGTCCAGCCAGGACTGCAGGATCTCGACCGCGGCAGCCTGGTCGACGACGGCGCGTTGCTTCTTGCCTCGCACCCCGCGTTCGGCGAGCACCCGGCTCGCCGTGACGGTGGTCAGCCGCTCATCGGTGAGCCGCACCGGAACCGGTGCGACGCGCTCGGCCAACGCCGCAGCGTACGCCGCCGCGGCCTCCGCCGCCGGCCCGTGCCTGCCGGCCAGCGTGCGCGGCAGGCCGACCACGACCTCCACCACCTCGTGCTCGGTGACCAGGCCGGCCAGGTCACGCAGGTCCTGGCCGGCCTTCACGTCACGCGACAGGGTGACCAGCGGCGTCGCGAGGAAGGCGCTCGGGTCGCTCAACGCCACCCCGACGCGCACCGCGCCGACGTCGACGCCCAGCCTCCGACCGGGGCCGGGATCGTCGACGCCGGGGCGGTCAGCGCTGCTCAACGGCGCGGTCCACCTCGGTGCGCAGGGCGGTGATGGCGTCGCCGACACCGCCCGGGTTCGTGCCGCCGCCCTGGGCGAGGTCCGGCTTGCCGCCGCCTCGTCCGCCCACGGCCGGAGCGAAGGCCGGCACCAGCTTGCCGGCGGCCAGCCCCAGGTCACGGGCGGCGGACGTGGTGGCGACCACGAAGCTGACCTTGTCGCCGTCCGGGGCGAACAGGCCGACCACGCCCGGCTTGTCGCCGAGCCGGTTGCGCACCTCGCCGGCGATGGTCCGCACGTCGGCGCCCGACGTGCCCTCCGGCAGCTGAAGAGCCACCAGGGACACCCCGCGCACGTCCAGGGCCTGCTCGGCCAGGGACCCGGCGTTGGCCACGAGCTGGGCGGCCTTGACCTTCTCCAGCTCCTTCTCGGCCACCCGCAGCCGCTCCACCAGGGCCTCGACCCGGGCGGGCACCTCGGCGTCGGGCACCTTCAGCATGGCGGCGACGTTCTGCACCAGAGCCCGCTCCTGGGCCAGGTACTTGAAGGCCTCGATGCCGACGTAGGCCTCCAGGCGGCGCACGCCGGAGCCGACGGACGACTCGCCGATCACCGTGATGGGCCCGATCTGGGACGAGTGCTCCACGTGCGTGCCACCGCACAGCTCGCGCGACCACGGCCCGCCGATCTCGACCACGCGCACGGTCTCGTCGTAGGTCTCGCCGAACAGGGCCACGGCGCCCATCTCCTGGGCGCCACCCATGTCGGTGTAGACGACCTTCACCGGGAGGTCCTTGCGGACGGCCAGGTTGGAGACCTCTTCGATCTCGCTGCGGGCCTCCTCGGACAGGCCGCCGGTCCAGGCGAAGTCCAGCCGCAGGTAGCCCGGCTTGTTGTACGAGCCGCTCTGCAGGGCCGACGGGCCGAGCACCTGCCGCAGGGCGGCGTGCACGACGTGCGTGCCCGAGTGGCCCTGGCGGGCGCCCACGCGCCACTCCGGGTCCACCCTGGCCTCGACGTGCTCGCCCTCGGCGACCTCGCCGCTGACCACGCGCACCTGGTGCACCCACAGCTTGCGGGCGACCTTCTGGACGTCCACGACCTCCAGCTCGGCGTTGGCCGTGACGATCGTGCCGGCGTCGCTCTCCTGGCCGCCGGACTCGGCGTAGAGCGGCGTGCGGTCGAGCACGACCTCGACGATGTCGCCTTCCTTGGCGGAGCGGACGCGCTTGCCGCCGCTGACGATGCCGCGCAGGGTGGCCTCGCTGGCCAGCTCGGTGTAGCCGGTGAACTCGGTGGCGCCGAGCTCGAGCAGCTCCCGGTACACGGTCTGGTCGCCGTGGCCGGTCTTCTTGCCGGCGGCGTCGGCCTTGGCGCGGGCGCGCTGCTCGGCCATCAGCTTGCGGAACCCGTCCTCGTCCACGGTCAGGCCGGCCTCGGCGGCCATCTCCAGGGTGAGGTCGAGCGGGAAGCCGTAGGTGTCGTGCAGCTGGAAGGCCTTGTCACCGGGCAGCGTGGCGCGGCCGTCGGACTTGACCTCGGCGGCGGCGTTCTCGAAGATCCGCGACCCGGCGTCCAGCGTGCGCAGGAACGTGTCCTCCTCGGCCTTGAGCACCTGCTCGATCCGGGCGAAGCCCGACACCAGCTCGGGGTAGGACGGGCCCATGGCGTCGCGCACGACGGCGGCGAACTGGGTCAGCACCGGCTCGGTGACGCCCAGCAGGCGGGCGGAGCGGACGATGCGGCGCAGCAGGCGGCGCAGCACGTAGCCGCGGGCCTCGTTGCCGGGCGTGACGCCGTCGCCGACCAGCAGCACGCCGCTGCGGGCGTGGTCGGCGATGACGCGGAACCGCACGTCGTCGGTCTCGTCGGCGCCGTACTTGCGACCGGAGAGCTGCTCGGCCTTGGTGATGACGGTGCGGACGAGGTCGGTCTCGTAGACGTTCTCGACGTCCTGGAGCAGCATGGCGACGCGCTCGACGCCCATGCCGGTGTCGATGTTCTTGTCCGGCAGCTCGCCCAGGATCGGGTAGTCCTTCTTGGCGCCGCCCTCGCCGCGGACGTTCTGCATGAAGACCAGGTTCCAGATCTCCAGGTACCGGTCCTCGTCGACGACCGGGCCGCCCTCCTCGCCGAAGGCGGGGCCGCGGTCGTAGTAGATCTCCGAGCACGGGCCGCACGGGCCGGGCACGCCCATCGACCAGTAGTTGTCCTCGATGTCGCGGCGCTGGATGCGCTCGGGCGGCAGCCCGGCGACCTTCTGCCACAGGTCGGCGGCCTCGTCGTCGTCCAGGTAGACCGTCACCCAGATGCGCTCGGGGTCCAGGCCGTAGCCGCCGTCGGACCGGGGCTTGGTGACCAGGTCCCAGGCCAGCCGGATGGCGTCTTCCTTGAAGTAGTCGCCGAAGGAGAAGTTGCCGGCCATCTGGAAGAACGTGTTGTGCCGGGTGGTCTTGCCGACCTCGTCGATGTCCGGCGTGCGCACGCACTTCTGGATGCTCGTCATCCGCGGGGCGGGCGGCGGGGCCTCGCCGAGGAAGTACGGCTTGAACGGCACCATGCCGGCGTTGACGAACAGCAGGTTCGGGTCGTCGAGCAGGAGCGAGGCGCTGGGCACGTACTTGTGGCCGGCGTTCTCGAAGTGCTCGCGGAAGCGCTTGATGATCTCGTGGGTCTGCACGGGTGAAGTCCTTCGGAAGTGTGGAAAGTCAGGGCGCGGCGAGGCGAACGAACGACCTACTTGGCGTCGTTCGCCCCACGCGCTCGCCGACCCGGCGTGAAGCCCGTCTGACGTTCCACGCTGTCTTGCAACTCCTGTTCGCGCTCGGACATTCCGGCGCGCACCTCGGCGCCGAACGAGCCGAGGGCGCCCGCCAGCTCGCGCAGGCCCTGGCCGACGTTCTCGCCGATGCCCGCGGGCGTGGCGGCGTGCGCGGCCTGACCCGCCTTGCGGGCGGCGAAGACGCCGGCGGCGATGCCGAGCCCGAACCAGAACAGCCGCCTCATCGCCTGCCCCTGCGTCGAGTGTGCTTGCTGGGAGCCTCCTTGGCCGCGCGGCGGGCGCGGATGGCCTTGCTCACGCCGTAGGACAGCGCGGCGGCCTTGACCAGCGGCCCGCCCAGCGTGGCGGTGAACAGCGAGGTGAGCGCGGAGACGTTGCCGGTGACCGCGCGGGCGTTGGCGGTGATCCCGTCCACCCGCTCCAACTGCGTGTTCACGTGCGTGATCGTCGTGTTCGCGCCGGTGAAGATCGGGTCGCTGTTCTGGTGCGCCTTGCGGATGGCGATCGTGGCCTCGTCCAGCGTCCGGCCGAGCTTGATCAACGGGATCGCCAGCAGGAGCACAAGCAGCACGAACGCGCCGGCGGCGACCAGCGCGGCGATCTGCCCTGGCGACACGGATCCTCCTGGTGGATTGCACGGCTCAAGGTGGTGGCCAAGGTTACCGCGACCGCGTCGGGGCCTCTGAACGAGATCAGGGCACGGCTGTGCCACGTGGTGGGACGCGGTCGCCAAGACCCCCCATTTGGCGTCGATTCGATCGTGGTCGCGGCGGCTAGCGTGGTGGCGCGAGTGATCGTCACACCACGGATGGTCACCGCGGGGCTTGACACACACCACCCGAGTAGATGAGGTAAGCCTAACCTTAGTCGATCGTCGGAGGTGCCGTGTTCGCCGTCAGTCCCTCCGGACGACCGATCCCGCCGGGCCGGCCCGCCGACGTGCTGGCCAGGGCCCGCCGGGTGCTCGGCGAGGTGCCCGAGCACGGCATCGGCGCGGACGCCGCGCTGGCCCGCGTCACGACCGTGCTCACCGAGGGCGGCATCGACCTGACCAGCCCGTTCGCCGCCGCCCACCTCCAACCGCCGCCGCTGGCCGTCGCCGTCACGGCGGACGCGCTGGCCGGCGCGGGCAACGCCTCCCTGGACACCTACGACTCCGGCCCCGCCGCCCTCGCCGTGGAGCGCTGGGTCGTGGCGGCACTCGCCCGGCTGGCCGGGTTCGACGCCGACGCGGACGGCGTGTTCACCCCCGGCGGCACGCTGTCGAACCTGACCGCGCTGCTGCTGGCCCGGGACGCGGCGGCGGCCCGGCTCGGCCTGGACGTGCGGGCCGACGGGGTGGCCGGGCTGCCCGACCCGGTGGTGTTCTGCTCGGAGCTCGCGCACTTCTCGGTGGCGCGGGCGTGCGCGGCGCTGGGCCTCGGCGAGGACGCGGTGCGCACGGTGCCGGTGGACTCGCGCCGGCGGATGCGGCCGGACGCGCTGGCGGCGGCGCTGCGCGCGGGCGGCACGCCGGTGGCCGTCGTGGCGACCGCGGGCACCACGGACTTCGGCTCGGTGGACCCGTTGCCGGAGCTGGCGGCGATCGCCCGCGAGCACGGCGCGTGGCTGCACGTGGACGCCGCCTACGGCTTCGGCGCGCTGTTCTCGGCGAAGCTGGCCGGGCTGGTGGACGGGCTGGCGCTCGCCGACTCGGTGACCGCGGACCTGCACAAGATCGGCTGGCAGCCCGCCGCGGCGAGCGTGCTGCTGGTGCGCTCGGCGTCGTTGTTCGGGCCGTTGGAGCGCTCGGTGGCCTACCTGAACCCGGAGGACGACCGGGTCGAGGGCTACGACGGCGCGCTGGGCCGGTCGTTGCAGACCACGCGCCGGCCGGACGCGGTGAAGGTGGCCGCGACGCTGCTCGCGCTGGGCCGCGCGGGGCTGGGCGCGCTGGTGGACCGGTGCCACGAGCTGGCCGGGCACGCCGCCGCGCTGATCGCCGCCGACCCGTCGTTCGAGCTGGTCGGCGGCGCGACGTTGACCACGGTGGTGTTCCGGTACCGGCCGGCCGACGAGGCGCTGGCCGACGAGGTGAACGCGCGGCTGCGGCGGGCGTTGCTGCGGGCCGGCGCGGCGCTGATCGGCCGCACCGAGGTGGACAAGGTGACGTGCCTGAAGTTGACCCTGCTCAACCCGAACGCCCGGGAGGCGGACCTGGTCGCCCTGCTGACCCTGGTCCGCGAAGCCGGTTCCGCCGCCGAACGACTCCTGGAAGGAGCGGCATGACACCCGATCCGCTGGAGGGCGACCCCAGGTCGACCGCGGAGCACGCGCACTTGGAGGCGTTATTGCGCTGTTGGGTGCGGGAGCGGAACGTGCCGGTGACCGACCGGGTGCGGATCGACGTGCTCGGGCTGCCGTTGGAGGCGGACGTGCGGTACGCGTCGCCGACCGGGCGGCACCGGTTCGGGCCGGTGACGTTGGCGGGCAGGCCGGCCGACCCGGTGGTGGCCGTGGCGCTGGTGGGCGCCGAGCTCGCCGCCGGCGGAGCCGGAAGTCGGACCACCGCCGACGGAGCCACCGGCGCGGCCGGCCGCCACACCGCCGACCTGGTGGAGCGCACGGCCGAGTCGGTGCGCCGGGTCGCGGAGTTCGTCGCGCACCGGCGTCGCGAGCCGGTCGGGCCGGCGGACCGGTTCCTGGACAGCGAGCAGCGGTTGATGCTCGGGCACCTGCACCACCCCGCGCCCAAGAGCCGCGACGGCCTGTCCGACGCCGACAACGCCCGGTACGCGCCGGAGCTGCGCGGGTCGTTCCCGCTGTTCTGGTTCTCGGCGGCGCGGGAGGTCGTGTCGCACGGCTCCGTGGCGGGCCCGGACGCGGTGACGCTGATGTCGACGCTGGCCGGGCGCAACCCCGGGCCCGGCCGGGTGCTGGTGCCCGCGCACCCGTGGCAGGCGCACGACCTGCTGGGCAGGCCGCGGATCGCGTCGTTGGTCTCGCGCGGGCTGCTGGAGCCGCTGGGCGAGTTCGGGCCCGCGTGGTCGCCGACCTCCAGCCTGCGCACGGTGTACCGGACCGGCGCGCCGGTGATGCTGAAGCTGTCGCTCGGCCTGCGGATCACGAACTCGCGGCGCGAGTCCACCTCCACCGAGCTGCGCCGCGGCTCGGAGGTGCACCTGCTGCTGGAGTCCGGCTACGCGGCCGGCACGGAGAAGGCGCACCCGGAGTTCAGCGTGGTGCGCGACCCGTCGTGGCTCGCGGTGGACGAGGGCGGCGAGGTCACCGGGCTGGACGTGGCCGTGCGCGACGTGCCGCACGACCTCGGCGACTCGCGGTGCCTGGCCGGCATGGTCGCGCCGCGGCCGGGCATCGGGCGTTCCCTGCTGGGCGAGCTCGTGCTGCGGCTGAACGCGGCCGAGTGGGTCGCCGACTACACCGACCGCGTGCTGGTGCCGATGCTGCGGCTGTACGCGGAGACCGGCATCGGGCTGGAGGCGCACCAGCAGAACACGCTGGTGCGGCTGGACCCGGCGGGCCGGGTGGTCGGCGGGCGGTACCGCGACAACCAGGGCTACTACCTGGCGTCCTCGCACCTGCCGCGGGTGCTGGAGCGGCTGGGCGTCGAGGAGTCGACGCTGGCCGTGGTGGACGACGCGGTCGTGGACGACCGGCTCACCTACTACCTGCTGCGCAACCAGGCGTTGGCGGTGATCGGCTGCATCGGGGTGGAGGGGCTGGCCGACGAACGCGACCTGCTCGGCGTGATGGCGGCACGGCTGGAGGCGGCGCTGCCCGCGCTGGCCGAGGCGGGCCCGGACGGCGACCGGCTGGCCCGGCGGTGGCTGGAGGCGGACGCGCTGCCGTGCAAGGCGAACCTGCTGACCAGGCTGGAGGGCATCGACGAGGTGCTCGCGCCGCTGGACGCGCAGTCGGTGTACTTCGACGCGCCCAACCCGTTGCGGGAGGGCAGGTGCGCCCGGTGACCCACCTCGACGCCTACCGGCAGACCGACGACCTGTCGGCCGTGCCCGGTCCCCCGCTGCCGGTGCTCGCGGGTGGCTGGCGGGCCCGCGCGGTCGACCCGGACACCCGCGACCTCGACCTGGTGCACCGCTGGATGCAGGCGCCGCACGTGGTGGCGTTCTGGCACCAGGCGTGGCCGCGCGAGCGGTGGGAGGAGGAGCTGCGGCGGCAGCTGTCCGGGCGGCACTCGTTGCCGGTGCTGGTGAGCCGGGGCGAGGACCCGGTGATCTACCTGGAGGTGTACCGGGCGGCGCGGGACGTGGTCGCGCAGGTGTACCAGGCCCGGCCGCACGACCTCGGGCTGCACCTCGCCGTGGGCGAGCTGGCGATGACCGACCAGGGGCTGGTGCGCAAGCTGCTGCCGGAGGTGACCGCGGCCCTGTTCGACGCCGACCCGCGCTGCACCAGGGTGCTGCTGGAGCCGGACGTGCGCAACCGGCGGGCGATCGCGTCGTTCACCGCGGGCGGGTTCGCGCCGGTGGGCGAGGTGCTGCTGCCGGACAAGGTGGCGCTGCTGATGGTGCGCACGCGATGAAGGCCGACGTGGTGGCGATCGGGTGCGGCCCGTTCAACCTGGGGCTGGCCGCCCTGGCGTCCACTGTGGACGACCTGGACGTGGTGGTGCTGGAGGCGCGGCCGGAGCTGCGCTGGCACAGCGGGGTGATGTTCGGCGACGCGGTGCTGCAGGTGAGCTTCCTGGCCGACCTGGTGACGTTGGTCGACCCGACGCACCCCCTGTCGTTCCTGGCCTACCTGCGTGACGCGGACCGGCTGTACCCGTTCTACGTGCGGGAGAGGTTCCACCCGACCCGGCGCGAGTACGAGGACTACCTGAGGTGGGCGGCGTCCCGGCTGCCGGTGCGGTTCTCGCACGCCGTGACGTCCGTGCGGTGGGAGGACGGCCGGTTCGCGGTGTCGGGGCCGGGGTTCTCGGTGGACGCGCGGCACCTGGTGCTCGGGGTGGGCACCACGCCGTCGGTGCCGCCCGCGTTGGCCGGGCTCGGCGATCGGCTGGTGCACAGCTCGGACTACCTGCACCGGCCGCCGTCCGCCGAGCGGGTGACCGTGGTGGGGTCCGGGCAGTCGGGCGCGGAGATCGTGCTCGACCTGTTGCGGCGCAACCTGGACGGCGGTCCGGCGGTGACGTGGCTGACCCGCACGCCGGTGTTCGCGCCGCTGGACTACACCAAGCTGGTGCTGGAGATGACCACGCCGTCCTACGTGCGGCACTTCCACTCGTTGCCGCAGGACCGGCGGGACGCGTTGCGCGCCGAGCACTGGCGGCACTACCGGGCGATCTCGGCGGAGACGTTGGAGGAGCTGCACGACCTGCTGTACCGGCGGGAGTGGGAGCACGGGCTCGCGCCGGTCGAGCTGCGGCCGGGCGTGACGGTGGTGTCGTCCTCGGTGGCCGGTTCCGAGGTGGTGCTGGAGTGCGCGCACCGGGACACCGGGCGCACGTTCCGGCACCGCACCGACCTCGTCGTGGCCGCCACCGGGTACGCGCAGGCCCCGACGCCGTTCCTGGAGCCCTTGGAGCCGTTCGTGCGGCGGGACGCGCACGGCCGGTACGTCGTGGCGCTGGACCACTCGATCGCGCTGGACCCGCCCGTCACCGGCCGGGTGTTCGTGGCGAACGCCGACCTGCACAGCCACGGCGTGGCCGCGCCCGACCTCGGCATCGGGGCGGTGCGCAACGCGACCATCGTCAACGCGGTGACCGGCCGCGAGGTCTACCCGCTGCCGAAGCGCACCGCCTACACCAGCTTCAGCGCCCCGAGCGACGCGGGGCAACCGGGAGACGACGTTGACTGATCTGTGGCACGAGTGCTCGGCGGCGCTGCTGGCGAAGGCGATCGGCGAGCTGTGCTTCGAAGGGCTGCTGGCGCCGACCGCGGCCGGCGACCCGGACGGCTACGAGCTGCGGTTCGACGACGCGGTCTACGCGTTCTCGGCGACGCGGTCGGCGTTCGGCGGGTGGGTGGTGCGGCCGGGGTCGGTGCGCCGCGCGGCGTCCGGGATCCTCGGCGACGACGTGGTCGAGCCGTGCGACGACGTGCAGCTGTTCGTGGTGGACGCGTTCCGGCACCTGGGGGTCGACCCGGCGACGACCGCCGGTTTCCTCGCCGAGGTGACCGCGACCCTGGCCGCCGACGTGGCGCTGGCGTCGACCGCGTGGCCCGTGGCGGAGCTGGTGCCGCTGCCGCAGGCGGAGCTGGACGGGCACCTGACCGGGCACCCGTGGCTGATCGCGAACAAGGGGCGGGTCGGGTTCTCGGCGGAGGACCTGGCGCGGCACAGCCCGGAGGCGCGCACGCCCGTGCGGCTGCCGTGGCTGGCCGTGCACCGGGGGCTGGCGGAGTTCCGCGGCACGTCGTCGCTGTCGGAGGAGGCGGTGCGGGCGCGGGAGCTCGACCCGATGACGGTGGAGCGGTTCACCGAGTCGTTGCAGGAGGCGGGGGTCGACCCGGCGGCCTACGTGTGGTTGCCCGTGCACCCGTGGCAGCTCGACCACGTCGTGCGGACGCTGTGGGCGCCGGAGCTGGCCACCGGCCGGATCGTGGAGCTCGGCGAGTCGCCGGACTGGTACCTGCCGACCCAGGCGATCCGCACCATGTCCAACGTGGACTCGCCGGCGCGGTACCAGGTCAAGCTGCCGCTGCGGGTGCTGAACACGTCGGTGTACCGGGGCATCCCGCCGCACTGCACGCTCGCCGCGCCGGTCGTCACGCAGTGGCTGTCGGGGCTGTGGGCGGCCGACAAGCTCATCGGCGAGTGGGGCACGGAGCTGTTGGGCGAGGTCGCTTCGGTGACCGTGCGGCACCCGCGGCTGTCGAACGCGGGCGCCGTGCCGTACCAGTGGCTGGAGACGATGGGGTGCATCTGGCGGGCGCCGGTGGCGTTGCGGCCCGGTGAGCGGTCGTGGTCGTTGGCGGCACTGCTGCACGTGGACCGCGCCGGTCGGCCGCTGGTGCTGGAGTACGTCGGCGGCACCGACCCGGCGGTGTGGTTCGCCGCGCTGCTCCGCGCCCTGCTCCGGCCGCTGCTGCACGTGCTCTACACCTACGGCGTCACGTTCAACCCGCACGGCGAGAACGTCGTGGTGATCACGGACGGCGACCACGTGCCGGTGCGGGTCGCGCTGCTCGACCTGGTGGACGACGTGAACGTGTCCGTCGACCGGGTGCCGGCGCGTGGCCTGGAACCGGACGCGCACGACCCCGTGCTGCCGCGCAAGCCGTGGCCGGTCCTGCGCCAGTACATCGTGGACGCCCTGCTGGTCGGCGTCTTCCGCCCGCTGTCCGCCCTGTTCCCCCTGCCCGAGGACCGCTTCTGGGGCCTGGTCCGCGGCGAGGTCGACGCCTACCGCGACCGCTTCCCCACCCTGGCCGGCCGGATGGACGACGGCTCCCTGACCACCCCGGAGTTCCTCCGCTACCCCCTCAACGGCTACCGGATCACCCTGGGCTACCAGGACCTGACCGCGCGTCCCCCGGTCCCGCGGACGGGCACCCTGCCGAACCCGCTGCACGCCGCCGTGCCGATCCCGCCGGCGGACGGCTGGTGAACCGCTGAGCACAATTTCGCCGACCAGTGTCCGCAATAATCGTATTCACCGCCGAATTGCGCCGCAGTGGTGACCAAGCGTGAGTTGTCCGGCGACCTGTGCTCTACTGTGCGCGTGGACATCACCGCGAATCCCGCCGCAACCGGTGAACAAGTGGCAACCGCCCTCGCCGAAGCCGTTCGGACCGGCGGGTGGCGCTCGTTGCGCGATCCGATGTCGATGTGGCTGTCCGCAGCGTCGCCGGAACTGCTGCCGGTGTTCGAGCAGCCCGCACTCATGGTCGAAGAGGCCGAGCCTGAGGACAAACAAGCATTGGCCCGAACTGCCGCGCGTCGATGGGCACCGGTGCTGACCAGGCGCTTCGCCTCAGACCCGAAGGCCGCGGCCGAACTCGTGGCGCTCCTCGGCCTGAACGGAGAAGCCCGACCCAAAGGCCATCAGGTGAGCCAGGTCGGATTCGCCTTCGACAACAGCAGGATTTACCAATCCGGCGGCGACCTGCACGTCGGCAGGAAATAGATCGAGAACTCTACGGAAGATTCGTGAGCACCACACCCGAAACACGAGCGCACACCGACGGCCCGCTCGCGCCAATCCCGAGCACGCCTGATCCGACCACAATCGCTCAGATGACGGTCAACCTCGGCCGCGACCAGTACGTCGCAGGACGTGACGTGGTCAAGAACCACAACTACGGCCGATCACAGCTGGAGACCGTCGTGATCTCCAGGCTGGAACTCACCGAGGTCCCGGACCTGGCGTTCACCCCACCCGGTGAACAGTTCGGCGGCGCATTCCGCCTGCTGGACGAACGCGGTGTCGTGGTCCTGGTGGGGGTGGCGGGCACCGGAAAGCGCACCGCGGCGCTGCACCTGCTCCACCGCTTGGAACTGGAACGCGCCAAGGCGGGCAGAACGTGCACCCCGACGGTGGTCCAGGTGGACTGGGAGCACCCGGCGGCAGACCGGATTCCGATCCAGGACGACCAAGGTTACCTGCTGGACCTCTCGCAGGAAGACGAGGAGGAGCTGTCCATCGCGTTCGGCGCTTCGCTGCTCCAGCGCGTCGAGTCGCTGCACGCCCGGAACTCGCACGTGGTCGTCACCGTGACACCACGCCAGTGGGCCTCGTGCCGGCGGATGGCCGCCTGGCACGACGTGAGCGTCGACCTCACCGCTCCGGACGCGATCGAGGTGGCCCACAAGCACCTGACCCATTCCCACAACCGCCCGGATCTCCTCGAACTGCTGGAGGAAGAGCGGCGGCTACGGCACATCCAACCGCGGAGCGAACCCCGGTACGCCGCCGCGTTCGCCAAGCTCCTGGTCCAGCACGACGGTCGGGACGACAAGGGGCGGACTGAACGCACCGAAGCCGTCGAACAACTGCGCAGTTGGCCTGGAGAACTCGGCAACGTGTTCTCCAAGCAGACCACGCACTGGGGAAGGGCGATGCTGTGGGCCGTCGCGGTAGGCGATGGCGAGCCCAAGGCGGTGGTGATCCACATCGCCCACATGCTGCTGAGGCGACTCGGCGTCGTGATGACGCCCGCGGACCTGCTCGTCGCCCCGGATCTGTCATCGCAGTTGGACGGCATCGGGGCGACGACCGAAGAACACAGTGTCAGCATCTCCGCCACCCGACCGAATTTCGATCACGCCGTGCTGATGCGCGTCTGGGTCGAGTACCCGGACCTCCAGGAGGTTTTCCTGGAGTGGTTGGGCGAGGTGTCCGAACTGCCCGCCGTCTCACGCGCGTGCCGCGACCGGATCGCCGGCCACCTGCTGGCCATGGCGCGGGTCGGCGATGGCGCGGGCGGGCCGGTCGACAAGGGCAAGGTGCTGACGGTCGTGGAGTCCTGGGCCACGTCACCAGGCAGGCATCCGCTGCTCACCGGGTTCATCCGCGAGGCAGCCGGAGACCGCTTGATCGGCCCGGGTGCGAGGGCTCGACTGCTGGCCTGGGCGAAGAAGGACGACTCACCCCTGCACCCTGTGGTGGCAGAGGTGTGCTCGGGACCGTTCGTGACCGAGTTCACCGAGCGCGCGCTGGTCCGCCTCAAGCACCTCTTCTCCTCGCCGAACCCGAACAGCGTGGCAATGGCAGGGCAGGCCCTGCGGAAGATCGTGACCGACTATCCCCACCTCCGCGCGGACTTGCTCGACGCCATCAGCACGTGGGTTCGGAAGCCCGGCGGCGACCGCACCGCAGGAGCCGGTGTCACCGCGTTCGTGGAACTGGTCACCGTGACGGCGGAGACGCAGCACCTGATCGACGAGCTATGCCGGGATGCGGCGGGGGAACGCGCCGACCTCCGCAGCCTGCTCGTGGTCAGCTGGCAGCGCGCCCTGCTCGACACCAACCGCGAAGAGGGCGCACGAGCGTTCCGGTCTTGGTTGACGGCGGTGACCGAGGACCGGATCGACCGGCAGGCGGCCTTGTCGTTGTTGCACGAGGCGGCGCACAAGGTCCTCGGCGAAGGTGGTCCGGTCAACGCGCTGAGCAGGATCAGCATGGGCATCCCGGATGAGGCGCACCCGCTGTTCGAGGAGATCCTCGACCGGGCGTGGACCTACGCCAAGGGCCGGGTTTCCTCACCGTCCCAGGACGGGGATACGCCGACGCACGCCGACGCATGAAATGGGGGGACCTGCGCGACCGGAGACGACGGTCGCAAGGCGAGCGGATCGTGAGTTGGACCTGCGCCCTTCCGACAGCGGTGTCGGGTGTGCACCTGAAAGCGCGGCTCAAAGTCGCCTGGTCACAACCGCCTCTCGACAACGTGACGGAGCACGTGCCTGGTGTCCCGCCCTCCCTGCGACCGGAGGTTCCCCCAGCGGTCACGGTGCGGGTCGGTGTGTGGCGGATATCGGCGTCGATCACGCGTCGGTGCGTTCCCACGGACATCGGGCACATCGCCGACTTGATCCGACAACGGTTGATGCCCACCCAACAACCCGATCCCGGCCGAGGTTTCCGGTACCGGCTGCTCGACGTGCGCTTGGGCATGAAAGCGACACACCAGTCGCTCCTCCAGCACTACCTGGAGGCACGACGCGCTGCGGAAGCGGATGGCACGCTCCCTCCGATGACCGACAACCCGGGTGTCGAAGGGAGCGGCAGCGCCTGGGACTCACCGGACAACGGCATCGACACGCACGACCAACTGCTGACCGAGGCGCTGGCCCTGCTTCGCGGGTTGAACCTCGAAGAACGGCGGGTCGCCCTCCACCACGTGCCCGTGTTCTTGAGGTTGGCCGGCTTGGGGGCGCAGAACGGTCCGGGCCCCGTCGAGCGGACGGCTGGTGAAGGTTCGGCCGCCTCGTCCGGTATCCCCGGCCGGGCGAGGCGGCCGGGGTACTAGAGGCGGGCCAGGGTCAGGTAGGCCAGGCCGAACTGGCCCCGGTAGCCCTTGAGCCAGCCGTCGCGGTGGTCGTCGACGATCGCGCGGACCTCGGCCGCCTGCGGGTCGTCCGGGTTCTCCAGCAGCCAGCGCTCCCGCGCGGCGCACCAGCGGGACTCGAAGCTGTCCCACTCGTCCAGGCTGGCCGTGGTGACCGACAGCAGCCGGTAACCGCAGGCCATCGCCAGGTCGACCAGCTCGGCCAGGGTGCCGAACTCGTCCTCGCCGAAGATCTCCAGCGCCTTCGGGCCGGGCGCGCTCTCCCAGAAGCCGTCGCCCAGCAGCAACCGGCCGCCGGGGCGGAGGCGGTCGCGCATGGCCTCCAGGGTCTGCTTGGTGCCGCCCCACGCGTGCGACGCGCCGATCGAGATCGCCACGTCCGCGGGCTCCGCCTCCCACGTGGTGACGTCCGCCAGCTCCAGCCGGACGCGGGGGGCCAGCCCGCGGGCGTCGACGTTCGCCCGGCCGCGGGTGATGGCGTAGTCGTCGCTGTCCACGCCGAACCCGCGGGCGGTCGGCTCCTGCTCCACCGCCCTGAGCAGCAGTTCCGCCCAGCCGCAGCCGTAGTCCACCACCGTCGCTCCGGACAGCGGCTGCAAGGTGGTGATCAGGTCGTACGCCTTCGCGTCCGACAGCGGGGTGTTGAAGTCGAGCAGGGCGTGGCCGTTGAGCGGGGCGTTCATCCGGCCATGATCGCCCCTCCGCCTTCGCGGGCGTAACTGATTTTGCCGCGCCCGACCCCGCGCAGCGCGGCGTCGATGCTCTCGACCTGCTCGTCACCGAACCGGCCGATCCGCACCGCCTCTCCCACCTGCGGGTGAATCTCCAGCACGCCACGCTTCGACAACCCCACGTGCCGGATCTCGTGCCACGCGAGGGTCCTGTCCTTGCCGAACTTCAGCCCGTGCGGCGTGACGGTGACCGAAGGCGCGAAGATCCCCCGGCGCGACGCGTTGCCGACGATCAGCAGGATCAGGCCATACGACACCAACGCCATGGTGGTCTGGGAGCTGTGGCCCTGGAATGCCCATTCGGTGCTCCTGACGGCCACCACGATCGCGATGAGCAGCACCGTGGCCCGGAACCTCCAGCCCACCCACTGCTTGCGCTTGCCCCAGACGAGGACCTCACCGCTGTCGTCGTCGGGTGTCGGCTTGACGTTGCGCAGCGCTTTCCACGACAGGAAACCGGTCAGCACCAGCCACAGCAGGCCGAACGGCACGACGAGCCAGCCCCAGTTCCGCATCGGCTGGTCGGCGCCCCGCACCCACTCGCCCGGCCCCCTCCTGGGATTCGTCAGCTTGATCGGCACCGGGCGGCCGAGGTCGGCAAGGGTCAGGAAGTTCACCGGCTTGACGGTGTCGGGCGAGGTCGAGCCGGGGTCGGAGTGGTCGTAGTAGTGGAACTCCGCCAAGCACCGGTACCAGAACCCGAACCCGTGGGTGCTGACCGGCCCGTGCCGCTTGCACTCCGTGGCCACCACGTAGTTGCCACCCACCCGGTGGTCGGGACCGTACTGGCCGGCGAACTGGTAGGCGAACGTCGCGCAGAGCAGGAAGCCCAGCACCGGCATGACGATCAACGTGAAGAAGACCGGCAGTGCCTCCTTGAGGGCCTCCTTCACCGGCCACGCTCCTCTTCCCGCTTCGCGGCCGCACGGCGCTGCGCTTCATCCCGCCTGGCGTCCACCGCCTTCTCCGCGTCGCCCTCCTTCTCCTCCTTCGCCAAGTCCTTCCAGGTGAACCACTCCAGGCCGTTGTCCGCGATCTTGGTCGCTTCCTTGACGACCTCGAAGCCGAGCTTGCGCGGGAAGTCCCGGGGCAGCCCGGTCAGCCCGTCCACGACGGCCCGCTTCGCCCCGTCGAACGCGTCGCGCGCGATCGTCCCGACCGGAATGCCGGTCGTTCCCCGGTTGACGAAGTCGTCGATGCGCTTCAGGTCCGCCGCCTGGCTCGCCTTGAGGGTGTCGACGAAGGCGTCGCCACGACGCGCCAGCGCTTGCTGCGCCTTCTCCAGGAGGCGCGCCAACCAGTTGAACAGGCCGCCGGCCTTGTTGAGCACCCGCGTGAGCTTCTGACACATCTCGATCGCCTTGGTGGCCCACTTGACCGCCACCGGCACGCACTCGGCGATCGCTCCCGCGACACCGGCCCCGAAGGCCGCCACGGCGGGCACCCACCGCAGGCAGATGCTGATCAGCTTGCCGATCGCCTCGCTGATCAGGTCGCGCACGATGTCGCGCACCACCTTGAGCACGACCTTGCACGTCGTGACCAGCAGCGACATGCCCCGGGCCGACTCGCCGACCGCCGCGTAGACCGCCGCCCGATCGGCTCCGAACTCGCGGTAGCGGTCGGAGTCCTCGCCCTGCCACCCGGCGGAGTCGTTCTTCACCGCGTCACCGAGCTGCGTCGCGGTCTCGGCGAGGTGGTCGGCGACGGACGCCCAGGTCAGCGCCATGCCGTCGAGCGTCTGCTGGTCGCCGACCAGCCAGTCCAGCGGCTCGCGCAGGAAGTCCACGTGCTCGATCAGCCAGCCGAACCCGGCGCTGAGCAGGCCGGCCATCGGGTCCACGAGGAACTGGGCCACGCCGCCCAGCGCTCCGGCGGCGTTGGCCAGGCCCTCGGCCCACTGGTCGTCCTTGATCTTCGCGTACGCCTCGGCGGCGTCGTGGAACAGTCCCGCGCCTTCGGTGGCCGCGGTCTCGTCGCCCTTGCGGACGAGTGGGTTCGGCGCGTTCATCCGCGGTACGTCCTGTCGAAGATCTCGGACTGGGTCTGGTCGTTGGCGCGCACGTGCTCGCGCCAGCCGTCGAACCGGGTCACGTGGTCCGCAGCGGCGTCGACGGCTTGGCGCAGGGTCGTCATGGCGCTGTCCTGAGCCGTCGCGCAGATGGCCGCGAGAGGGGTGCCGAGCAGGCCGAACGCCTCCGGGTGCGAGGTGGTCTTGCCCGCGTCCGCGGCGATCCCGACCCGTTCGGCCACGTCGCGCAGCTTGGCGGCGTGGGACGCCATCTCGGCGAGGTCGATGTCGTAGGTCATCGCAGGAACCCGCCCTGGCTGAAGTCGTCGTCGTCCGGCCGCTGGTGCCGCGGGCGCGGTTGGCGCGGCGGCAAAGGCGCGGGTGGCGGTGGCGGAGGTGGCGGTGGAGCGTCGTCCTCGACCGGGCCGAACCGCAGTTCCGCGCCGTAGCCGCCGGCCGGGGGTGGAGGTGGTGGCTGGGCGCTGCGCAGCCGGTCCACCATGAAGCCCATCGCCTGCGAGTCGCCCCCGAGCAGCGGGGTCATCGCCTCCTGCACGGTCGTCGCCACGCGGCTCTGCGCGGCCTGCACGACGCGCAGCACCTCCCGCGCGACGGCTGGGCCGTCCTTGCGCCGCAACGCCTCGCCGAGGTGCAGGTCGACCAGGTTGCCCGCGTCGTTGACGGTCACCGTGATCTGACCGTCGTCGCTCCGCTCGGTCACGCGCAGGCCGGCCATGGTCTCCCGGATGGCCTCGCCCTTGCGCTGCGCCTCGGCGAGCTTGCCCTCGTACTGCCTGAGTAAGTGCTCTGGATCGGTCATGTCGCCCCCGCTCGTCCCTTCCCCCAGGGTCATGGCCGAAGGTAGTGAGGTGGCGACGGTGCGTGTCGGGCGTTCGGCGTGGTTGCCGGATTGATCACAGCGGGGTATCCGGGCGAACCGGACACCCCTGGCAGCCCTACTCCTGGCCGCGGACGACCTTGCGCAGCTTCGGCAGGCGTTCGGCGAGCACGCGCTCCGCTCCCCGGCCGGTCGGCTGGTAGTAGTCGCGCCCGACCAGGTCGTCCGGCGCGTACTGCTGGGTCAGCACGCCCTCCGGCACGTCGTGCGGGTACCGGTAGCCCTGGGCGTTGCCGAGCTTCGCCGCGCCCGCGTAGTGGCCGTCGCGCAGGTGCGCGGGCACCGACCCGATCGCGCCCTTGCGCACGTCGGACATGGCCTCGCCGATCGCGGTCGTGACGGCGTTCGACTTGGGCGCGGTCGCCAGGTGGATGGTGGCCTGGGCGAGGTTCAGCGCGCACTCGGGCAGCCCGATCAGCTGCACGGCCTGCGCCGCCGCCACGCACGTCTGCAACGCGGTCGGGTCGGCCATGCCCACGTCCTCGCTGGCGTGGATGACCAGCCGCCGCGCGATGAACCTCGGGTCCTCGCCCGCCTCGATCATCCGGGCCAGGTAGTGCAGCGCCGCGTCGACGTCCGAACCGCGGATCGACTTGATGAACGCGCTGGTCACGTCGTAGTGCTGGTCGCCCTGCCGGTCGTAGCGCACGGCCGCCTTGTCGACCGTCGCCTCCAACGTCGCCAGGTCGAGCACGCCGCCCGGACCGACCGAGTCGGCGGCGGCTTCGAGCGCCGTGAGCGCGCGCCGGGCGTCACCGCCGGCCAGCCGGACCAGGTGGTCCTCGGCGTCCTGCTCGACGGTGACCGTGCCGCCGAGGCCGCGTTCGTCCTCGACCGCGCGCCGGACCAGCACGCGCACCGCGTCGTCGGTCAACGGCCGCAGCTGCAGCACCAGCGAGCGGGACAGCAGGGGCGACACGACGGAGAAGAACGGGTTCTCCGTGGTCGCCGCGACCAGCAGCACGATCCGGTCCTCGACCGCGCCGAGCAGCGCGTCCTGCTGGGTCTTGGAGAACCGGTGCACCTCGTCGATGAACAGCACGGTCGACTCGCCCGCGCGGACCAGGCGGCGGCGTGCCTCCTCGATGACCGCGCGCACCTCCTTCACGCCCGCCGACAGCGCCGACAGCGCGGCGAACCGCCGGCCGGTGGCCTGGGAGACGAGCGTGGCCAGCGTGGTCTTGCCCGTGCCCGGCGGGCCGTAGAGCATGATCGAGGCGGGCGACGAGCCCTCCACCAGCCTGCGCAGCGGCGCGCCCGGCCCGAGCAGGTGGTCCTGCCCGACCACCTCGTCCAGGGTGCGCGGGCGCATCCGCACGGCCAGCGGCGCGTTGGCCGCGATGCGCGCGGCCTTCTCCTCCGGGTCCACGCCGAACAGCCCGTCGTCGAACAGCCCCTCGTTCACGTGTTCGACTGTAGCTTCCCCGTGCACAGCCGCTGTCCGAGCGTGCAACGGAGGTTCCGCCGCAGGTCGCGGGCCGTGCAGGGTGACCGCATGAGCACGCTGAGTCCGGAGCGGATCGCCCGGCACGCGCACGACGCGGGGTTCCGCGGGCAGGACCTGACGATCGCGGTGGCGGTCGCGCTGGCCGAGTCCGGCGGCGACCCGCGGGCGCACAACTCCACGCCGCCCGACAACTCCTACGGGCTGTGGCAGATCAACATGCTGGGCGCCCTGGGGCCGGCGCGGCGGCGCGAGTTCGGGCTGGAGTCCAACCGGGAGCTGTTCGACCCGGCGGAGAACGCCCGTGCGGCGAACAAGATCTCCGGGGACGGTCGGTCGTGGACGCCGTGGACCACGTACACCAGCGGCGCGTACAAGCGTCACCTGGACGAGGCGCGGCGGGGTGTCGAGGCCATGAAGCGCGGTGGGTCCGGCGGCGGTGGTGGCGGCGGGTCCCGAGGCGGCTCACGCGGTGGCGGCGGGTTCTCGGTCGACCTGGGCGTGCTGCGCGACTACGCGCGGCGGACGCGGGACTCGGCCGACGACCTCACCGCGCTCGGCCGGCGGCACGTGCGCGAGGTTCGGGAGATCGCCGAGGACAGCTTCGGGCGCATCGGCAAGCAGTCCGGGTTCGCCGACGCGCTGGACAACTTCGGCGCGGCGCTGCGCAAGCAGGTCAAGGCGGTCGCGCACAACACCGACGCGCTGGCCACGTCCGCCGGTCGTGCCGCCCGCGCGTACCAGGACCAGGAGGACGACATCGCCGGTTCGCTGCGCGGCAAGGTCGTCAGCGGTGGAGGGGAAGGGTAGTGGACACCCGGGAGATGGCCCGGCACTTCGCCGAGAGCATGATCGGCCACCGGAACTCGTTGGCGGGCAAGGCCGAGGACGCGGTGAAGGTCCAGTACGCGCTGCACCAGACCGCGTCCGGCCTCACCGAGCGGCACGAGGACCAGCGCAAGGCCTCGAAGACGGTGCTGGAGCACTGGAAGGGCGACAACTCCGAGGGCTTCGAGAAGCGCTCGAACCGGCTGGGCAGGCAGCTGCGGGTCACCGCCGACGCCGCCCGTGACGCGGAGAAGATCGTCGCCGGGGTCACGAGCGCGTTGACGACCGGGCACGCGCGGGCGCGGCGGGCCGTGGACGAGTACCTCGACCAGGCGGTCCGGCTGCTGGACGCGGGCAAGGCCGTCGGCACGCAGGCCGCGCTGCTCAAGGCCGTGGCGCAGGCGGCGGACCTGGAACCGAAGTACACCAAGGAGACCGCCGGGACCGTCCGGCACGTGCGGGGCGAGTTGGAGGACGCCGCTCGCAAGCTGCGCGCGTTGGAGAAGGAGGTCGAGCACGACGGCGTCGCGGACGGTCGGGCCGAGCGCACCCGCGGCTCGACGAAGCCGTCCGGCGCCCGTGCCCGCGGCCGTTCGCGGACGATCATCTCGGCCGCACGGCGTGAGCTGGGCACGCGGGAGAACCCGCCCGGCAGCAACCGCAACCCGTACGGGCCGACGGCGCCGTGGTGCGCGTCGTTCACCACGGCGATGTGGCGCAAGGCCGGGGTGGACATCCCGATCCTGCCGTTCACCGGCGACGTGTTCCGGTGGGGTCAGCGGCACGGCAAGGCGTACACGTCGTTGAGCGCGGTGAAGCCGGGTGACGTGCTGCTGTTCGGGACGGGCCCGAGCAGCCCGGCGACCAGCAAGCACATCGGGATCGTGGAGAAGGTCTCGGGCGGGACGGTGACGCTGATCGAGGGCAACTCGGGCGACAGCGTGCGGCGCAACACCCACCGGCTGAGCTCGGCGACGTTCTACGGAGGGGTGCACCCGTGATCACGGGCAACGCGCACGACCCGGACACGGGCATCGCGGTGGAGGTCGGTCCCGGCGGCGGGTTGCTCGACCTGGCGCTGGACCCGCGGTCGTTGCGGCTGGGGCAGTCGGGGTTGGCGCGGGCGATCCTGGCGCTGGTCGACACGGCGACGGCGCGGGCGAACGCGCGGGCCCGGCACGTGGTCGGCGACGAGGTGTCGGTGTTGGGCCTGGACGTGCGGGCGAGGCTGGTGGAGTCGGTCGAGGACACGACTCCCGAGACGTGGCGGGTGTGATGGGGCTCGGTGAGCGGTTGGACGCCGTGCGGCGGGAGGCTTCGGCGTCGGGCGTGACGGTGGTGGTCGACCTGCACGGGAAGCCGGTGGACCTGTCGTTCGCACGGGAGGCGTTGGCCCTGCGCCCCGCCGAGTTGGCCGGCTTGATCCGTCGACTGGCCGACGAAGCCGCCGCGGCGGCCGTCGCCGAGGGCATGGCGATCGTCGCCGACGTCGTGCCGCCGGACCTGCTGACGTCCTGAGCGTCGAACTCCGGGGCACCTGAGCGTTCGACACGCGCGGGTGGCGAACGCTCAGGTGGCGGCCAGCAGGGCGGTCAGGTGGCGGGTCAGCCACGGCGTGTCGGCGGGCGAGAGGTGGACCCACTCGGTCTGGTGGGACTCCTCGGTGGTCAGGGCGTAGCGGCCGGCGGCGGTGTCGGTCCAGCTCAGGACGCGGGAACGGCCGCGCGGGCCGGTGGCGGCCAGTTGACCGGTCGACTTGCGCGGCGAGTCGACCAGCGTGGTGATCGACCGGGTGGCGCGGCCGGTGATGTCCGCCTGGGCCAGGGTGCGTTCCAGCGCGGTGTGGCCCGCCTTGGCGTAGGCGTCCATCGCGGCGGCGAACACGGACCTCGGCATCCGCAGCTGCTCGCCGGGTCCCGCCGGCGCGTCGCCGATGACGCGCGTGATCGCGGACGCCAGGTCGGTGATCGGCTCCAGCGCCACCTCGCGGTCGTTCAGCACGGCCAGCACGCCGCGCCTGCCGCGGGCCGTGGCCAGCACCCGCCACGGGTACGGGCGGAACACCAGCGCGTCCACCGAGACCTCGCCGTGCGCGAGCAGGGTGAACAGGTCCTCCAGCTCCGGTGAGACGTCCGCGCCGTCGGCCAGCCCCGCCTCGGTCAACGTGCGGAGGACCTCGGCGCCGAGGGCGTCCCGGTCGTCCATCGTCTCGCCGTGCGACGGCACCTCGAGCGGGTAGGGCGGCTCACCCGTGCCCAGGTCCTCCCACAGGAGGTCGAACTCCAGGTGGGACAGGACGACCGCGGTCGCCGAACGTCGCGCCATGGGGCCAGAAGGTAGCGGTCGGCGGCGGCTTTCGCGGCCGGTTGGGCAACACCGGTGGCTACGCTGCTCGACGTGGACGTCGCCGGCGGGTTCCTGACTGTGCGGGCTTCCGGCGCGGCGGCGGCCAAAGCCGCGCTCAGCGGGGGTGCGGCCACCCCGGAGCACATCCAGCTGCTGGTCGGCTGCACGGTCTCGGCGGGCGTGCCCGGCAACGGGGCCGCACTTCGGTTTCCCGATTGCGCGTTGCACGTCCTGCCGGACGTGGTGATGCTGACCGTGGCCGAGGCGCGGCTCACCGTCGGCTTCGGCGAGCTCAAACCGCTGATGTTCCAGCCGGTCCCGGTCGACGCCGCGCTGCACGCGGTGTTCTCCGGCGCGGTGGCCCAGGTGCTCGCCGCCGCCCACGCCCTCGACCCGCACGGCCTGTCCCACCACCTGCTCGGCCTGGCCGAACTCGTGCTGCGCAGCGCGCTTCGGGCCGAGCTGGAGCGCGTGGACTCCCTGGTCGCACGGCGGCGCGAAGCGTTGGAGTACATGCGCGAACACCTGTCGGACCCGGCCCTGAGCGCGGACCGGGTGGCCGAGGCGCTGTTCATCTCTCGCCGCCGCCTCTACCAGCTCTTCGACGACGGGCAGGGCGTCTCCGAGCGCATCCGCGGCCTGCGGATCGACCGGGCCAAGGCGTTGCTCGCCGATCCGGCGAAGGCGGCGCGCGGCATCGGCGAGATCGCCAAGGACTGCGGGTTCGTCAGCGCCGCGCACTTCTCCCGGACGTTCCGCCAGGTGGTCGGCCGGACGCCGAGCGAGTTCCGTAACCGCTGAACTCCACGCCCGAGACGAACCGGCCCGCGATGCCCGCGACCTCCAGCCAGCCGCGCCCGGTCGGCGAGTGCAGCGTGAACACCGCGATCCGCGGGTGGTCCGGGTCGCTCACGACGACCTGCAGCTGCGCGCCCGGCCCGGCCACCGGGATGCGCTCGACGATCACCACCGGGTAGCCGGTCGCCGTCTCGCCGCGGGTGACCTCGCGGATCGACGGGCCGTCGAGGTGGAAGCCGAGCCCGCCTGCATCGGTCGGCCGGTCGACCGGCACCACGCCCGCCATCAGCAGCGCGGGGTCCGCGTCGCGGTGCTCGACCACGGCCAGCAGGCCGGCGCCGTGCTGGTGCGCCAGCTCCGCGGCCTGCGTGGCGGACACCTCCAGCCCGGGGTCACGACTGCCTTTGAGCCTGCGCAGCACGGCTAACAGCTCCGCCGCGGTGCGTTCGGGGGTGCCGAGTGCCACCGGGGTCACCCCCGGCACGGGAGCGAGTCTCACCCCAGGCCCGCCCGGAACGCCGCCGCCGCGCCCCTGGTGGACGCGGGTCGAGGTGGACCGAGCAGCACGGACGCCAGCTCGGCGGTCAGGGACGAGAAGCTCGTCAACGTGTCCGAGATGACCGTCGAGGGCTCCTCGGCGCGCAGCCGTTCGGCGACCCGCCTGGCCTCCGCGCGGTGGTCGCGCTCCAGCAGCCGGGCCTCCTCCAGCACGTCGTCCAGCTGACGGCGCAGCTCGTCGTGCCGCGCCACGGCCCGGTCGTGCGCCTGCCCGTCGGCGGCGGTGAAGGACGCCATCGCGCCGGTCCGGTCGAGCTGGTCGGACGCCTCGGCGAGCGCGCGCCGCAACCCGAGCGCGCGCCGGTCCAGCTCCTCGGCCCGCCGCTGGTTGCCCAGCAGCGTGGTGGCCCAGCCGTCGAGCACCTCGGCCGCCGCCCGCATCGCGCGCCGCACCGCCGTCAGCTCCGACACCACCGCCTCCAACCGCGTCCTGAACCCGTCCGCCGCCGCGCCCGTCCACGGTTCCGGTGGCGCGCCGGGGACTGTAAGGGCAACCGACAACCGCTCGCTCGCCGCCGCCACCGCGCCCGCGTGGCCCGGCGCGGGATCGAAACCCAGACCCCGGTAGTCAGTCATGGCGCAGCTCGTCGGCCTGCCGATAGGTCTCACCCGCCGCGCGCAACGCGTCCGCCACGACGTCCAGCTCCACGCCGCGCAGCACGCCCGCCCACTCGGCCGCCAGCCGGTCGACGGCCTCCGTGACGCCTTCCGGCCCGAGGTCGCCCGACGGCTGCTCCAGCGCGGCGGCGGCGGCCCGCACCTCGTCGGCCACCTCGTCCAACCGGCCCGCGAACGCGGCCAACGCGTCCGGCTCGACCTGGTAGCCGCCGCTCATTCGCCGAGCACCGGCGGGAACGCGGGCGGCAGGTCGTCGAGCAGGTCGAGGCCGGTGTCGTAGCGGTTGCGGTGCTCGCCGTCCTCCTCGCGGTTGCCCGGCGCCATCGGCGGGTACATGCCGAAGCCCTGCGGCCCGCCCGCGCCGACGACCGGTCCGACGCCGCCACGTGCCGCCGCACCGCCCGGCACCGCGCCGAGCACGCCGGACGCGCCGCCCTGACCGAAGCCGCCCTGACCGCCGGCGACGCCCGCGCCGCCGCCGGGACCGAGGCCGTGGCCCGTGCCGAACGAGCCGCCCGGGCCGAAGCCGGACTGCGAGCCGAAGCCACCGGGGCCGCCGTAACCAGTGGCCGCGCTCGGCGCACCCGCGGCGGCGACGGACGTCGTGCCCTCGCCGGGCCGTAGCGGTGCGTCCTCGGCGGGCCTCTCCTGGACCGGGGGCGGCGCGATCCACGGCGGCGGCGACGGCGCCGGCCGGTGCTCCGGCAGCGGCTGGGGCGGGCTCGGCTGCGTCCCGGTCGGCTGGGTCACCACCGGCGCCTCGTCGAACACCGGCAGCTCGCGCCCGATGCCGTGGCTGGCCTCCTCGTACTGCTCCATCACCCGGACCGCCCGGTCCATGGCCTCCTGCTGCTCGCGCTTGTCCGGCAGGTGGTCGTCCAGCAGCTGCTTGAGCATGTACGCGCCCTGCGGCCCGTCGAGCGTGGTCACGTCGTACCCGGCGCGGAACCACTTCTCGGCGTCGGGGTGCACCGGCTCGGGGATCGCGCGGGCCGCCTCCTGCACCGCCGAGGTGTAGCCGTCGAGACCCTCGCCGACCAGGGCCGCGCGTTCCGAGGACCGCGCGGCCCACTTCGTCAGTTCCGACACCGACGACGCCGCCGCCACCGCGGAGGGCCCGCGCCACGACAGCGCGAGGCCCTGCACGATCTTCTGCACGTCCGCGGTCGCCTGGTCGATGTCGGCCGCCAGCCGCTGCCACTCGTAGGTGCGCGTGGCCATCTGCGCGGCGTCGGCCGACTTCACCATGTCCCAGAGCTGCCGGTGCGTGTACGCCCGCCAGTTGATCTTGCCGAAGTTCTCCGGCTGCCGGTTGGCCTGGCGCTGCCGCACCCGCTTCCCGTTCCGCCGGCGCGTGGCCGCCGAGTGGTCGTGGAAGTCCGACCAGTACCCGCCCTTGCGCTCGCGCTCGTTCACCGCAGCCGCTCCAAGTCCTGCCGCACCTGGTCGTCCTGCGCCCGCTGGGTCTGGCCGACCTGTTCCAGCGCCTCGCGCAGCAGCGTCAGCTCCCGCACGTACGACCGCAGCGCCGTGCGCACGCCGCCGCCGACGTCGCCGCCGCGCAGGCCGAACGCCCGGCGCATGTTCAGCGCGACCGGGCCCTTGCCGTCGCCGAGCGGCTGGTCCATCTCGCGGTCCGCGCGGGCCAGCAGCTCGGTGAGCACGCCGTGCAGCCGTTCCAGGTCGGACACCGCCGTGGTGAAGGAGGCCAGGTCCAGCTCGATGACGTCGCCGCCCTCGGCCACCACGCCCGCCGCGCCCGCGCCGTTCGGCCCGGCCACCACCGGCACCGCGACCGCGCCCGACCCGCGCTGCTCGTCGCGCAGCTCTTCGCGCATCCGCCTGGCGTCCTCGACGCCGCGCACCCTGACCACCATGGCCAACATCGTGGTGTGCCCGCGCGCGGGTGACCAGAGCGGGTGCACAGCGGGAGCAGCGGCGGTGCACGATCGGACAAGCCCGCCACGTCAGCCGGGCCCGCCGGCGGCGGCCTGCCGGCCCGCGAACCGGTCACCGCGCGACCGCGCGTGGTCGGGCAAAGCCGCCCCGCGAACCGGTCACGGAGAGGCCTTCCACGATCCGACAGTGCGACCTCGCCGGCCGATCACCGCTCAACCCCGCACAGTCGGGCCTGCACAGTCGGCCCTGCGCAGTCGGGCAAGGCGACCTCCGAGCCGATCTCCGGCCGCCGTGCGCGAGCCGGCACGGCGGCGGTGCGATCCGACTCCGCCGGCGGTGCGGGATTCGGGTTCGGGTGTGCGAAAATCGTCCCCCGTGCCGTCACCTGCCGTTCACGCGCGCGCCGTGTTGCTCGCCGGCCCCTCCGGTTCGGGCAAGTCCACCCTCGCCGACCACCTCGGCCTCCCCGTGCTGCGGCTCGACGACTACTACCGCGAGGGCGACGACCCGCTGCTGCCCCGGGACGAGGCCGGCCGCGCGGACTGGGACGCCGAGGGCTCCTGGAACACCGCCGACGCCCTGGCCGCCGTCGTCGAACTCGCCACCACCGGCACGGTCGAGGCGCCCGTCTACGCGCTCGGCGAGGACCGGCGCGTCGGCTGCCGCACGGTGACCGCACCCGGCCTGTTCCTCGCCGAGGGCCTGTTCGCCGACCGGCTGGTGGCGGGCTGCCGCGAGGCCGGCGTGCTGGCCGACGCCATCGTGCTCGCGCCGAACGCCGTGGTGACGTTCGCCCGCCGGTTCGCCCGCGACGTGGCCGAGGCGCGCAAGCCGGTGCCGCTGCTGGCCCGCCGCGGCCTGCGCCTGCTGCGCGAGCACCCCGCCGTGGTGCGCCGCTGCGTGGACGCGGGCATGCGCCCGGTCCGCCCGCACCACGTGCGGCTCGCCACGATCGGGGGCATGGCGCCCGCGTCGGTGTAGCCCCGGCGCGTCGGGGGTACTGCTGCCGGCATGGCTGAGTACGAGCACGAGCAGACGATCCCGGTCGACGCGCGGGTGGTGTTCGACCTGGCCCGGGACGTGTCCGCGATGGAGGCGTGGCTGCCCGACGGGCTGCAGGTGGAGCCGAGCGGCCCGGAGCGGGTCACCGGGCACGTGTCGATGGGCGACGAGATCGACGAGGCCGAGGGCTACCTGGCCGCGGACGCCGAGCAGCGCCGGCTGGAGTGGGGCGACCTGGAGGGCGGCGGCTACTCGGGGTGGCTCCAGGTGGACGACGAGGGCCCGGGCCGCAGCCGCGTGGTGCTGCACCTGGACGTCGGCGGCGAGCACCAGGCGGCGCTCGGCGGCGAGGCCCACGAGATCACCGACGAGCACCTCGTCCAGGCGCTGAGCCGGCTCGCAGCGCTTGCCACACAGAGCGTTACGTGACTGTTTTCACTGATCATCGTGTTTGAACGCGGAAAAGCGACACCTAGTGTGAACGCCGTTCACCTGGGCACGTCCGCACGTCGAGGCCCCGGATCACAGTCAAGGGAGCTTCGATGTTCCGCGCTTTGCGGAGCCGCAACTACCGTCGTTGGGCGTTCGCCGACCTGATCTCGGTGACCGGCTCGTGGATGCAGTTGATCGGTCTGAACTGGGTCGTGCTCGACCGCACGGGCTCGGCCACCTCGGTCGGCCTCTCGGTGCTGCTGGGCACCCTGCCGTCGGTGCTGCTCGGCCCGTGGGCCGGCTCCCTGGCGGACCGGCTGCCGGTGCGCCGGATCATCCTCGCCTGCCAGGCCCTGCACGCCGTGCTGGCCGCCGTGCTCGCGCTCGTGGTGTGGGAGGGCGCCCCGATCACGGTGGTCTTCGCGCTGACGTTCGCCGCGGGCCTGGTGTCGGTGTTCGACCTGCCCGCGCTCGGCCGGTTCGGCGCGCAGGTGGTGCCCCGGGAAGACCTGGGCAACGCGGTCGCGCTCGGCTCGGTGCTCAGCTCCACCGGCCGGATCCTGGGCATGAGCAGCGCCGCGGTGCTGGCCGCCGCGCTCGGCTCGCCCGCCCTGTTCCTGATCAACTCGGTGAGCTTCCTGGCCGTCATGGGCGCGGTGCTGACCATCCGCCGCGCCGAGCTGCACCCCCTGGCGGCCAGTGCGCCCGACGGCGTCGGCGTGGCCGCCGGCCTGCGGTACGTCGCGGCCAGCGGCCGGCTGCTCCTGCTGTTCGCGCTCGGGTTCACGCTGTCCAGCCTCGGCCGCAACTACCAGGTCACGATGGCCGCGATGAGCACGGACGCGACCGTCTACGGGCTGCTGTCGACGGTGTTCGCGATCGGCACCGTGGTGGGCGGGCTGGCCGCGGCGGCGCGCCGGACGCTGACCGTGCGGCTGCTGCTGGTGGTCGCCTGCGCGACGAGCCTGCTCCAGGTGACCAGCGGGCTGGTGCCGGGCACGCTCGGCTTCGCGATCGTGCTGCTGCCCATCGCGGCGGGCGCGGTCGTCATCGACACGACCATGAGCACCCGCATCCAGCTGGACACGGCGGACGGGATGCGCGGCAGGCTGCTGGCGGTCAACTCGGCCGTGGGCGCCGCGGCCGGCGCGGTGGGCGCGCCGCTGCTCGGCTGGTTGTGTGAACGGATCGGCGCGCCGGAGACCCTGGTGCTCGCGGGCGTGCTGACCCTGATGGCCACGGTGTTCGCGGCCTCCGTGCTGGCCGCGCCGCCGCACCGCCGGACCGCGCTGGCGCACCGCGTGCTGCGCAGGCCGCACCACCCCGCGCCGCCCGCGGGCCACCCGGGTCACCCGCACGGCCCAGTGCGCCCGGCGAAACGTCCGAGGCGGCGTGCGGGCGTCCGGGTGTAGCCCGACACGACCGTAGGGCGGCACGCGCTGCGCCGCTGAGATGCACTGCGTGATCGCCCATTCACAGATGAGGTACGCACGGTTACAGTCATGTCCTGTTCCTGGGAGCGCTCCCAGAACCTCAACGAGGAGGTGAACGACGTGACGGCCCGACGATGGATCGCTCTGGCCTCGGCCGGTGTGGCAGGCCTGCTGATCGCGACGCTCGTGAACGTGGTCGGCCCGACCGCGGCGTCCGCGCACGGCGCCATGATGACGCCCGGCAGCCGGACCTTCATGTGCTGGAAGGACGGCCTGTCACCGCAGGGCGACATCCGGCCGCAGAACCCGGCCTGCGCGGCGGCGGTGTCCGCCGGCGGCACGAACGCGCTCTACAACTGGTTCGGCGTGCTGCGGTCCGACGGCGCCGGCCGCATGAGCGGCTTCATCCCCGACGGCAAGCTGTGCAGCGGCGGCAACCCGACGTTCTCCGGGTTCGACATCGCCCGCAACGACTACCCGGTGACCCACCTCACCGCCGGTGCGACGTTCAACGTCACCTACAACAAGTGGGCCGCGCACCCCGGCAGGTTCGACCTGTACATCACCAAGGACAGCTGGAGCCCGACCCGGCCGCTGGCGTGGAGCGACCTGGAGAGCACGCCGTTCGACAGCGTGACGAACCCGCCGGACAGCGGCGCGGTGGGCACCGTCGACGGCAAGTACTACTGGAACGCGAAGCTGCCCTCGGGCAAGTCCGGCCGCCACATCGTCTACTCGGTGTGGACCCGCTCGGACAGCGCCGAGACGTTCTACAACTGCTCGGACGTCGTGTTCGACGGCGGCAACGGCCAGGAGACCGGTGTCGGCAACGGCGGTGGCACGACCACCACGACGACGACCACCACCACCACGTCGACCAGCACCAGCACCACCACGACGACCCCGACGTCGACCACCACCACGACGCCGAACAACCCGGGCGACCCGAACTGCATGGCGATCTACAAGATCACCAGCGCGTGGTCCGGCGGCTTCCAGGCCGAGGTCGAGGTCATGAACCACAGCAAGAGCGCGTACAACGGCTGGACCGCCACCTGGACGTGGGGCGGCAACCAGGCCATCAACAGCCTGTGGAGCGGCGTCAAGTCCGGCTCCGGCTCGCAGGTGATCGTCAAGAACGCGGCGTGGAACGGCACGGTGGCGCCGGAGGCGTCGGTGAAGTTCGGCTTCACCGCCAACTACTCCGGTTCCAACTCGCTGCCCACGGTGACCTGCACCAGCCCCTGATCCCCCGGTCGGGCTGAACCAGGGGTCATTCCAGGCGGAACCCGAACGGGAGCTCCAGCCGGTGCCGGGCGAGCAGCCCGGTGTCGGCCAGGAGCTCCCGCGTCGGTCCGTCGGCCACCACGACGCCGCCGTCGATCAACACGCTGCGCGGGCACAGCTGCAAGGCGTAGGGCAGGTCGTGGGTGACCATGAGCATCGTGCGGTCCAACCCCAGCAACACCTCGGCCAGCTCTCGGCGGGCCACCGGTTCCAGGTTCGCCGAGGGCTCGTCGAGCACCAGGAGCTCGGGGTCGCAGGCCAGCACGGTGGCCAGCGCGACGCGGCGGCGCTGCCCACCGGACAGGTGCAGCGGCGACCGGTCGGCGAACGACTCCATGCCGACGGCGGCCAGCGCGCGCTCCACCCGTTCGTCGAGTTCCGCGCCGCGCAGCCCGAAGTTCGCCGGGCCGAACGCCACGTCCTGGCGCGCGGTCGGCAGGAACAGCTGGTCGTCGGGGTCCTGGAAGACCACGCCGACCCGGCGGCGGATCTCCTTGAGGTTCGCCTTCTCCACCGGCAGCCCGGCCACCTCGACCCGGCCGGACCCACCGCCCAGCACGCCGTTGAGGTGCAGGACGAACGTCGTCTTGCCCGCGCCGTTCGGGCCGAGCACGGCCACCCGCTCACCGCGTTCGACCCGCAGGTTCACCCCGAAGAGCGCCTGGTGGCCGTCCGGGTAGGCGTACGCCAGCTTCTCCACCACGAGCGCGGGCGCGGACCGCCGCGGCTCGACGGCCGCCACCACCTCTCCGCCGCCCCCATCGGGCATCCGGCCCGTCCAGCCGCGCGACACCATCGCCAGGTGCACCCTCTCGCCGCGTTCGTAGGACCGGATGAACAGGCTGCCGATGCCGCGCGCGGTCGCGCCGAGCTGCCAGAGGAACCTCGGGTCGTCGCCGCGGGAGATCCGGGCCACCCGCATCCGCTTGGCCTCGCCCACGATCACCTCGGCGTACCGCAGCATCAGCGTCGCGATGGTGATCAGCACCGACGGCATCCGCAGCCGTTGCAGGCCGAGCAGCAGGTCCTGCGGCGCGGTCGTGGCGGCGAGCGTCAACGACGTCAGCAGCCCGAGCGTGCCCTTGGCCAGGATGTTCCACCCGGCCAACGCGCCCTCCGCCGACACGGACAGGCCCAGCACGTCCACCCGCTCGCCACCGCCGGTGAACGGCAGCAGCACGGCCAGCAGCACGAACGGCACCTCGATCACCGACCGCGCGGCGAACCACCGCACCGGCACGCCGGCCACCGCCCAGACCGCCGCGAGCGCGAGCAGGTAGGCGCCGAACGCCCAGAACGCCTCACGCGGCGTGGCCACCACGCACAGCACCGCCACCACCGCGGCGGCGATCTTCACCTGCGGCGCGAGGCGGTGCACCGGCGAGTCGCCCGGCCGGTGCAGGAAACCGTGGCCCGCGCTCACCCTGACTTCGTGTCGGTGTCGACGCCGGAACGCTTGCGCAGCACCCAGAACAGCCCACCGGCGAGAGCCAGCGTGACCACCACGCCGAGGACGCCCGCGAGGCCGGTGAACCGGTCGTCGCCGCCCAGCGCGTAGTCGGCCAGCGGCCACCCGGCCAGCGGGTGGTCCTGCGCGTGCTCGGCGATGCCGTGCTGCTCGGTCACGTGGTCGAGCCCGTCCGGGTCGGAGTCGGCGAAGTAGGACACCACGCCCGCCAGCAGCAGGCTGACCACGGCGAACCCCAGGAAGAAGCGCTTCACGCCCTCAACTCCAGCTTCTGCGGCACGCCGCGCAGCAGGTACACCAGGTCGGGCCGGGCGGCCGCGACCGCGGTCGCGGTGACCGCGGTGATCACGCCCTCGCCGATGCCGATCAGCACGTGCACGCCGAGCACCGCGGCGGCGACCGTGCCGAACGCGACACCGCCCTGGCCGCCGATGGCGTACTCCAGCACGAAGCCGAACGACGCCAGCACCGTGTTGACCAGGGCGGACACGAACGCGACCGCGGCCAGGCCACCCTTGCCGCGGGTGGCGAGCCGGCGCAGCGCCACCGCGGTCAGGTAGCCGACCGCCGTGCCGATCAGGGCCATGTTGGTGACGTTCGCGCCGAGCGCGGTGACGCCGCCGTCGGCGAAGAAGAGGGACTGGACCACCAGCACGATCGTCACGCACAGCGCGCCGACCCACGGTCCGACCAGGATGGCGGCGAGCGCGCCGCCGAGCAGGTGCCCGCTGACGCCGGGCAGCACCGGGAAGTTCAGCATCTGGGTGGCGAACACGAACGCCGCCACCAGACCGGCCAGCGGCGCGGTCCGGTCGTCGAGGTCGCCGCGCGCCTTGGCCAGCGCCACGCCGACGCCCGCCACCGCGACCGCCACGAACAGCAGTGAGGTCGGCGCGTTGAGCAGGCCGTCGCTCATGTGCATTGCTACCGGTTCGGACACGCACCACACGCTAGTTGCAAGAAGAGAGCAATGGCCAGCACTGTGCAACAACCGAGGCCTTCCCCACTCGATCACGGCGAGCGGACCCGGTGGGCGAGCGGTTCGGGGCGACAGAGCGCGCCTACTCCGCACGAACGGAGAAGACCTCGACCGGCCACATGCCGGACACTGTGCGTGAGGATCTCGACAACTCAGCCGCCCGACTGCGCCACGATCGGGTGAGACACGGTCTGAAGGGCGTCGACGATGAAGCCGTTCCGCGTGCGGGTCCCCGAAGCCGAGCTCGACGACCTGCGCCGCCGGCTGTCGAACGTCCGCTGGCCGCGGGAGTTACCCGACGTCGGCTGGTCGCGCGGCGTCCCGCTCGGCTACCTCCGGGAGCTCGTGGAGTACTGGCGGACCGACTACGACTGGCGGGCCGCCGAGGCGCGGCTGAACCAGCACCCGAACTTCACCACCGAGATCGACGGCGCGCACGTCCACTTCCTGCACGTCCGCTCGCCGGAATCGGACGCCACGCCGCTGCTGCTCACCCACGGCTGGCCCGGGTCGATCGTCGAGTTCCTCGACGTCATCGGGCCGCTCACCGACCCGGCCGCGCACGGCGGCGACCCGGCCGACGCGTTCCACCTCGTGATCCCCAGCCTGCCCGGCTTCGGGTTCTCCGGTCCCACCGGCGAGACCGGGTGGGGCCTCGACCGGATCGCCAGGGCGTGGGCCGAGCTGATGAGCCGGCTGGGCTACGGCTCCTACGGCGCGCAGGGCGGTGACTGGGGCTCGTTCGTCTCGCTGGAGCTGGCCCGGGTCGACCCGGAGCACGTCGTCGCGGTGCACGTCAACCTGCTGCTCACGGTGCCGTCCGGCGACCCGGCGGAACTGGCCGCGCTGACGGAGGCCGACCAGGCCCGCCTGGGCAAGCTCGCCCGCTACGACGCCGAGCTGTCCGGCTACATGCGGTTGCAGTCCACCCGCCCGCAGACGCTGTCCTACGGCCTCACCGACTCGCCCGTGGGACAGCTCGCCTGGATCGTCGAGAAGTTCTTCGAGTGGACCGACTCCAAGGACTCGCCGGAGGACGCGGTCGACCGCGACGTGCTGCTGACCAACGTGACGATCTACTGGTTGACCGCGACCGCCGGGTCGTCCGCCGAGCTGCACTACGAGGCGGCGGCCGACCTGGGCGCGCTGTTCACCGGCGCCCCGCCGCCCCCGGTCGGGAAACCGATGGGGGTGGCCGTGTTCGGGGCCGACGTCACGCCCCCGGTGCGGAGCATCGCCGAGCGCGCCTACCCGACGATCACCCACTGGACCGAGTTCGACCGCGGCAGCCACTTCGCCGCGCTGGAGCAGCCGGACCTGTTCGTCGAGGACGTCCGGGACTTCTTCCGCCCGTTCCGGACCTGAGCGGGCGCCGACCGATCGGAGACCGACCATGGCCACTGACACCCGATCGTGGTGGCGTCGTCCCTGGGTCGTCCCGCTCACGGTGCTCGTCGTGGCGTTCCTCGTCTACGCGCTGCCGCCGTACCTGACGCTCGACCCGGCCCAGTCGCGGTCGCGGCTGGACGCGGCGTTCCCGCCGCACTACCCGATGCTGGAACTGCACATCGCGTTCGGCACGGTGGCGATCGTGACCGTGTGCCTGCAGCTGTGGCCGTGGCTGCGGCAGCGCCACCCCGCGGTGCACCGCACGAGCGGACGGCTCTACGTCTTCGCCGGGATGGGGCCCTCCGCCGTGCTGGCGCTGGCGATCACCCCGGTCACCTCGCTCACGCTCATCGGCAAGGCGGGCGCGGTGGCCTGGGCGGGCCTGGGCCTGGTCACCACGATCACGGGCTTCCTGATGGCCCGCAGGCGCCGGTACGCCGACCACCGCCGGTGGATGCTCTACAGCTTCGCCTTCGCCATGACCCCGATCACCGGGCGGGCGCTGTTCTACCCGGTCCTGCTGGTGCCCGGCCTCGAGTTCGAGGACCTGGTGCTGATCGGCCAGATCGGGGCGTTCTGGCTGGGCTGGATCATCAACGTCGCGCTGGTCGCCCTGTGGTTGCGACGGACGCCCCGGCGGCAGCCGCGGCGCCCGTCGCGGGCTCCCCGTCAAGCGGCGGCGTAGCTCCCGCCGTTGATGGTGTACTCGGCCCCGGTCACCTGGGCCGACAGGTCCGACCCCAGGAACACGATCACCGAGGCCACCTCGTCCGGGGTGCCCAGCCGGCCGGTGGGCAGCTTGCGCACCTCGCGGACGAAGTGCGTCAGCGCCGCCTCCTTCTCCATCTCGAACTCGGCGGCCAGGCTGTCGGCCAGCCCGCCCGGCGCGTCCCACGCGGGGGTGCGGGTCGCGCCGGGCGAGACGACGTTGCTGCGGACGCCCTGCGGGCCGAACTCGTTGGCCAGCGCCTTGGAGAGGTTGAGGACCGCCGCCTTGCTCACGCAGTAGTCCACGAAGAACGGGACCGGCTGGCGGCTGCCCTCGCTGGCGATGTGCACCAGGGCACCGCGGCCCGCCGCGATCATGTGCGGCAGCACGGCCCTGGTCATCCGCACCGCGGACAGGAAGTTCAGGTTGAGTACCCGGTTCCACTCGGCGTCGTCGACCGAGAGGAAGCCGTTCTCCCGGTACGGGTAGACGCCGACGTTGTTGACCAGGACGTCCACCGCGCCGAACTCGGCGACGGCCGCTTCGACCACCCGGTCCCCGGCGGACTCCTCGCCCATGTCGACCGTGACGGGGAGGACCGCTCCGGGGACGTCCTTCAACGGTCGGGGGTCGAGGTCGGCCCCGACGACGCGGGCGCCTTCCTCGGCGAACTTGCGCGCGGTGGCCAGTCCGATACCGGAACCCGCTCCGGTGACGACGACCACGCGATCGGTCAACAGGGTGTCCATCCCGAATCCTCCTGCCGCCTGGCCCGCTAGATGTACATCGTGTTCGGTTCCACGTCGCACAGGACGCGGCCGTAGAGCTCGAAGTTCGTGTTCGGGTGCATGAGCGCGTGCAGGTTGAGCGTCTGCAGGTCGCGCGCGATCCGCTGGATCGGGACCGTCTCGTAGACCGACGACCCGCCGCTGCCGGTCTGCAGCACGTCCACGGCCTGCTTGGAGAGCTGGAAGACCCGGCCGAGGGCGGCACGGGCGTAGACCCGCTCCCGCACGGTCCACTGGTCGCCGTCGACGGCCTTCGAGTCCACCAGGTCGGCCAGCCGGTAGGCGTGCGACTCGGCCTCGTCGATCAGCAACGACGCCTCGGCGACCTGGAAGTGGGTGATCGGCGCGGTGCTCTGGCTGCCGTAGTCGGTGTAGGTGATCTTCCGGTCGGGCAGCCGCTGGAGGAACCCGTCGAACGCGGCCTTCGCCATCCCGACCGCCGTGCCGGTGAACGTCGTGCAGCCGGTCGGCATCAGGGGCGACCGGTAGACGGGCGAGGCGGCGTTCAGCTCGGAGGCGTACTGCTCCTGGAGCACCGCGGGCATCGGGAGCACCCGGTCGCCGGGGACGAAGACGTTCTCCGCGACGGTCGTCACGCTGCCGGTGCCCCTGAGCCCCGACGTGCGCCAGTCGTCGACGATCATCAGGTCGGACAGGGGCACCAGCGCCATGATCGGCCACTGGCCCGCGCCGTCCGGGGTGGGCGCCATGGCGATCACCACCTGCCACCGGCTGTGCAGCGCGCCGCTCATGAAGTGCCACTGGCCGTTCACGACCAGGCCGCCGTCGGCCGGGACGGCCAGCGCGGTCGGGCTCAGCACGGCGCACACCAGCGAGTCCGGGTCGGCGAACACCTCGTCCTGGACGTGGTCGGGGAACATGCACGCCAGCCACGCGGCCATCGACCAGACCGACACGTTCCACGCGGTCGAGCCGTCGCCCTGGCCGACCTGGGTCAGCACGTCGACCACCGTCCGCGCGTCGCTCTCGTGACCGCCGTACCGGGTGGGCACCCGCATCCGCAGGATCCCCGCGTCGGCCAACGCCCCGATCGACTCCTCGTGCAGGCGCCTGTTCTCCTCCGTCCAGAGCGCGTGCGACCGGAGGAGGGGCACGAGCTCCGCGGCACGGTCCACGAGCGCGGATCGCTGGAGCACTTGCGGCTTCGTCATTGATTACCCCTGGAGAATTGGTGGCCGAGCACCTTCCGGTATGCGGCCACCGGGGTGTGGCGATAGCGCCGCTGAATGCGCGGGGTGGTAGCCGCCTACCGGCGATCTTTTCGTGCGGCAAGCGTACGACTGGTCACTCTCCGTGCACATCTTCCAGGTTGCGGAGTTTTCGCCACCGCTTTTCCCACCGGGTGCGAGCGCGGGTTGTCGCCGCCGTCACCCGGCGCGTTCGACTCCGTCGACCGGGAGGGTGGAAAGCGGCGCATCGGGGAAATGCGCCGCCCCGCCGGGCGGTATCGCGGGAACGCCCGTCGACGGCCGGGTGATCTCGGCGGCGGTCGTCGGGGTCGCGGTTGCCACTATGCTCTGCCTGCGATGACTCTCACCGACCGCCTGCCGGCCACCCCCGACCCCGACGTCCTCTACGACACCTTCGCCGACTGGGCGCAGGAGCGGGGGCTGTCCTTGTACCCGGCGCAGCAGGAGGCGCTGATCGAGATAGTCTCCGGCTCGAACGTCATCCTCAGCACGCCGACCGGCTCGGGCAAGTCGCTGGTGGCCATCGGCGCGCACTTCGCCGCGATGGCCGAGGGCCGCAGGACCTACTACACCGCGCCCATCAAGGCGCTGGTGTCGGAGAAGTTCTTCGCGCTGATCGAGACGTTCGGCGCGGAGAACGTCGGCATGGTGACCGGCGACGCCAGCGTCAACGAGACCGCGCCGATCATCTGCTGCACCGCCGAGATCCTGGCCAACATCGCCCTGCGCGACGGCACGGGCGCCGACGTCGGCCAGGTCGTCATGGACGAGTTCCACTTCTACTCCGAGCCCGACCGGGGCTGGGCGTGGCAGGTGCCGCTGATCGAGCTGCCGCAGGCCCAGTTCCTGCTCATGTCGGCCACCCTGGGCGACGTCACGTTCTTCGAGAAGGACCTGACCCGCCGCACCGGCCGCACGACGAGCGTGGTCCGCTCCGCCGAACGCCCGGTGCCGCTGAACTTCCAGTACGTCACCACCCCGCTGCACGAGACGATCGAAGAGCTCCTGCACGGCCGCGAGTCGCCGGTCTACGTGGTGCACTTCACCCAGGCCTCGGCGCTGGAACGCGCGCAGTCCCTGATGAGCGTGAACGTCGCCACGCGCGCCGAGAAGGACGCCATCGCGGCCATGATCGGCCGGTTCCGGTTCACCTCGGGGTTCGGCAAGACGCTGTCCCGCCTGGTCCGGCACGGCATCGGCGTGCACCACGCGGGCATGCTGCCCAAGTACCGGCGGCTGGTGGAGCAGTTGGCGCAGGCCGGCCTGCTGAAGGTCATCTGCGGCACGGACACCCTCGGCGTGGGCATCAACGTGCCCATCCGCACGGTGGTCTTCACCGCCCTGTCGAAGTACGACGGCCAGCGCACCCGCCACCTCAAGGCGCGCGAGTTCCACCAGATCGCGGGCCGGGCGGGCCGCGCGGGCTACGACACCGTCGGCACGGTCGTCGTCCAGGCGCCGGACCACGTGGTGGAGAACGAGAAGGCCCTGGCCAAGGCGGGCGACGACCCGAAGAAGCGGCGCAAGGTCGTGCGCAAGAAGGCGCCCGAGGGCTTCGTGTCGTGGAGCGACCAGACCTTCGAGCGGCTCACGAAGGCCGACCCGGAACCGCTCACGTCGAGCTTCCAGGTCAGCCACGCGATGCTGCTCAACGTGATCGGCAGGCCGGGCGACGCGTTCGCCGCGATGCGGCACCTGCTGGAGGACAACCACGAGGACCGGCCCGCGCAGCGCAGGCACATCCTGCGCGCCATCCAGATGTACCGGGGCCTGCTGGCCGCGGGCGTGGTGGAGCGGCAGGGCGGCGAGATCCGGCTCACCGTGGACCTCCAGGTGAACTTCGCGCTCAACCAGCCGCTGTCGCCGTTCGCGCTGGCCGCGATCGAGCTGCTGGACCGCGAGTCGCCGTCGTACGCGCTGGACGTGCTGTCGGTGATCGAGTCCACGCTGGACGACCCGCGCCAGGTGCTGTCCGCGCAGGAGCACAAGGCGCGCGGCGAGGCCATCGGCGCGATGAAGTCCGAGGGCATCGAGTACGACCAGCGGATGGAGCTGCTGGACGAGGTGACGTACCCGAAACCGCTCGCCGAGCTGCTGGAGGCCGCGTTCACCACCTACCGGCGCGGGCACCCGTGGGTCGCCGACCACCACCTGTCGCCGAAGTCGGTGGTGCGGGACATGTTCGAGCGGGCGATGACGTTCGCCGAGTACGTCTCCCAGTACCAGCTGGCGCGCTCGGAGGGCCTCGTGCTGCGGTACCTGGCCGACGCGTACAAGGCGTTGCGCCAGACCGTGCCCGAGGACGCCAAGACCGAGGAGCTCAGCGACCTGCAGGAGTGGCTGGGCGAGCTGGTCCGCCAGGTCGACTCCAGCCTGCTCGACGAGTGGGAGAAGCTGCGCAACCCCGGCGAGGAAGCCGCCGAGACGTCGCTGAGCGACACGCCTCCCGCCGTGACCGGGAACGTGCGGGCGTTCCGGGTGCTGGTGCGCAACGCGCTGTTCCGGCGCGTGGAGCTGGCCGCGCGGCGCAACTACTACGAGCTGGGCCGGCTGGACGGCGACGCGGGCTGGACCGCCGAGGACTGGCAGGACGCCCTCGAGCCGTACTTCGAGGAGCACGACGAGATCGGCATGGGCCCGGACGCCCGCGGCCCGGCGCTGCTGCTGATCACCGAGGAGCCGGGGCTGTGGCGGGTGCGGCAGGTCCTGGACGACCCGGCCAAGGACCACGACTGGGGATTCACCGCCGAGGTCGACCTGGCCGGGTCCGACGAAACCGGCACGGCGGCCCTGCGGATCACCGAAGTCGGCAGGCTCTAGCCCGCGTGGAGTCCATCCGGTGGTACTGCGGTGCGGACCGGGGTACGAGCATGTCAACGTCGGGAGAGAACGGAGGCGGTTGACCCTGTCGCAGGACGAGTTCGGCGTGCTGGGGTCTCTCGTGGTCCGCCGGAACGGCCGCTCGGTCGCCGTCACCGCCGCCAAGCACCGCATCGTCCTGGCGACCCTGCTGCTGGACGCGAACCGCTCGGTGCCCGCGAGCGACCTCATCCGCCGGGTGTGGGGCGAGACGCCGCCGGACCGCGCCGCGCAGACGTTGCCGGTGTACGTGATGCGGTTGCGGCGCGCGCTCGGCGACCCGCCGCTGATCCGCACCACGCCGACCGGCTACCGGATCGACCTGCCGCCCGACGCGCTGGACCTGCACCGGTTCGAGGCGGCGGCCGAGCAGGGCGCGAAGCTGGCCGCCGCCGAGGACTTCACCGCCGCCGCCGACGCCTACGAGCGGGCGCTGGCGTGCTGGCACGGGCCGCCGCTGGCCGACGTGCCGTCGGAGTCGCTGCACGAGACCGAGGCGCCGACCCTCGCCGAGCACCGGCTGCGGGTGATCTCCGAGCTGGTGGACGTGAAGCTGCGGCTGGGCCGCTCCGACGAGGTGGTCGCGGACCTGCGCCGGCTGACCGCGCAGCACCCGTTGCGCGAGCGGTTCTGGTCGCAGCTGATGGTGGCGCTGTACCGGGTGGACCGGCAGGCCGACGCGCTGGACGCCTACCGGCAGGCGTCCACCACGTTGGCGCGGGAGCTGGGCGTGGACCCGAGCGACTCGCTGCGCGCCGTGCACCACGCGATCCTCACCGGCGACCCGGCGCTGCACCAGCCGGTCGCGAGCACGTGGGCGCCGGTGTCGCAGCTGCCCGCGCCGGTGGGCAACTTCGTCGGCCGCGCCGCCGAGCTGGCCCGGGTGACCGGTCTGCTGACGCGCGGCTCGGCGACCGTGGTGGTGTGCGGGCCGCCGGGCGTCGGCAAGACGGCGTTCGCCATCTCGGTGGGGCACGCGGTGCGCGACCGGTACCCCGACGGCCAGCTGTACGTGAACCTGCGCGGGCACTCCACGTCGCCGCCGCTGTCGACGTCCGCGGTGCTGGCCCGGTTCCTGCGGGCGATGGGCGTGCGGGCCGACCACATCCCGGTGGACGAGGAGGAGCTGGTCGCCGGCTACCGGGCCCGGCTGCGCGGCCGACGGGTGCTGATCACGCTGGACAACGCCGCGTCGGTCGACCAGGTGCGGCCGCTGCTGCCCGCCGACCCCGGCTCCTCGGTGCTGATCACCAGCCGCAACGAGCTGCGGCTGCGCGCCACGACCGTGCGGCTGGACGTGCTGCGGGGCGACGAGGCGTGGAAGCTGCTGGCCCGGTCGCTGGGCTCGGACGCGGCCGTGACGCACTTCGACGCGCTCGGCGAGCTGGCCCGGCTGTGCGGGTACCTGCCGCTGGCGCTGCGGATCGCGCTGGGGAACCTGGTCGGCTCCTCGCACGTGGACGTGGCGTCGTACGTGGAGGAGCTGCGCGGTGGCGACCGGCTGGCCGCGCTGGCGGTGGACAACGACGACACGGCGGCGGTGCGGCGGGCGTTCGACCTGTCGTACGCGGCGCTGCGCCCGGACGCGGCGCGGCTGTTCCGGTTGGCCGGGCTGCTGCCGGGGCCGGACTTCTGCGTGATCGGCGCGGCGGCGTTGCTGGACGCGCCGGAGGACGTGGCGCGCGGGCTGCTGGAGGACCTGGCGTCGGCGCACCTCCTGCAGCGGGTCGGGCCCGACCGGTTCGCGCTGCACGACCTGCTGCACGACTACGCGGCCGACCGCGCCGAGGCGTCGGGCGAGGACATGGCGGCGGCGCGGCTGCGGCTGTTCGACTGGTACCTGCGCACGGCGATCGAGGTCGGCAACGTGCTGTACCCGGAGCTGGGCTCGTCCGGGCCGCCCCGGATGAGCCCGGACGCGGCCAGGGGGTGGCTGGCCGCGGAACGGGCCAGCGTGCTGGCGGCGACCGAGCACTGCGCCGCGCACGGGCCGTTGCCGATGGCGTGGCAGCTGATCAACTCGGTGAGCGGGTACCTCGGCTCGCACGGGCACCACGTGGAGTTCCTCAACGCCGTCGGCGCGGCGCTGGGCGCGGCGCGGTCGGCCGGTGACCGCGACGCCGAGACGTTGATGACGGTGTGGCTGGCGACCGAGCACCGGAACCTGGGCAACCTGCGGGTCGCGCAGCGGTACCTGCGGTCCGTGCGGCCGACCGCGCGGGCGGAGTGGCTGCACGTCGGGTTGGACGGGATCGTGCACCTGGAGCTCGGCGAGCTGCCCGCCGCGCTCGCGTCGTTCGAGCGGATGGCGGAGCTGGGCGAGGTCGAGGGCGCGCTGCCGCACGTGGGGATCTCGGCGCTGACCGGCCTCGGCGCGGTGTGGTTGATGCGCGGCGACCTGGCGACGGCGCAGTCGTTCCTGTCCGAAGGGCTGGAGCTGGCGCGGGCGGCCGACGGGGTGAACATCGAGGCGGCGTGCGCGGCGCTGCTCGGGCGGTGCAGCACGGCGTCCGGGGACTACGCGCGGGCGGCCGAGCTGCAGCGCTACGCGTTGGAGGCGTGGTACCGCAGTGGTGCGCGGCACCCGCGGGCGGAGTCGATGGCCCACCTCGCGGCGGCGCTGTGCCTGGCCGGGGAGCACGCGGAGGCGATGCGGACGGCCCAGCGGGCGTTGGCGCTGGTGCAGGAGCTGGGCGGGAGCAGGCGGATCGAGTCGGAGGTGCACAACGCCCTCGGCCTGGTCCTGCGGCACCTGGGCAAACCGGCCCGTGCCGTCGCGGCGCACCTGCGGGCGCTGGAACTGGCCACGTCGTCGGACTACCGCTACGGCGTGGCCCGCTCGCACGTCAACCTGGTCCACGCCCTGGCCGCCGACGGCCGCCGCGCGGACGCCCTCCGCCACGCCCGCGTGGGCCGTGACCTGGCCTCCCGCAGCGGCTTCGGCGAGTTCGAGTCCCTGGCCTCCGCCGCCCTGTCCGACCTGACCTGACCGCGTGAGTCGAACGTTCAACGCCCGCGCGTCGAACGTTCGCGACCCCCGAATTCACCGTTCGGGTGCCCCGGTCGGCCGACCTGGGTGACGAACTCGGGGGTACTGAAGGTTCGACACGCGGATTTCGGCCAATTGAGACCACTCCTCCGGGTCGTTGACCGCGTGGTCGGTGAACGAGAGCATCGGGTTTCGATACTTCGGCGCACTCGTGGGGGATGCCATGGATTCCGATCCGCACGTCGGACTGGCGCGGATCGTGGACCCGGCGCCGCGCACTTCCGCCGAATTGGTCTGCGCCCTGACGGAGTTGGCGCGGCTGGCCAACGAGTGGTCCGACGTGGTGCGCGGGTTGCACGAGCCGACCCGGCGGCTGGTCGGCAGCGCCGCGGCGGCGTCGGTGTCGCTGGCCGCGCGCCGGGCCGAGGAGGCGTTCCTCGAGCTGGAGATGACTCTGGGTGACGCTCAGGCCGCGCGCCGGTCATTGCCCTTGGCCACCCCGAAGGGTGAGGATAGGCGTCCGGTGGTCTAATCGCCGACGCTGCCGACCACACCGCATTGGAACTCCATGACCTCAGGACTTCCCTGCCCTCTCTGCGAGGGCCCGGAGCGCCGTGGGGCGCTCGAGCGAACACTGAGGGTGCTCGCCGTGGACGACGAGGCCCCCGCGCTGGAGGACCTCGTCTACCTGCTGCGCTCCGACCCGCGCGTCGCCCACGTCGAGGGCGTCACGGACGCGACCAAGGCGCTGCGGACGCTGCACCGCGCCATGGACGCGGGCCAGCCGGTCGACGCCGTGTTCCTCGACATCCGCATGCCCGGCCTCGACGGGCTCGACCTGGCCCGCGTGCTGTCCCGCTTCGCCCAACCGCCGCGCATTGTTTTCGTCACCGCGCACCAGGAACCGGCCGTCGAGGCATTCGAGCTGAAAGCTCTCGATTACCTGCTCAAGCCCGTCCGGGCGGAACGGCTGGCCGAGTCCGTGCACCGGATCGTGCACGAGGTGCTCGATTCGAAGACGCCGGAACCGGCCGCCGCCGCGCCGGCCGAGAAAACGCCCGACGTGGGCGACGAAGTCATTCCGGTCGAACTCGGCGGCATCACCAGGTTCATCCGGTTGGCCGACATCCGGTACGTGGAGGCGCACGGCGATTACGCCCGCCTGCACACCGCGACCGGGAGCGGGCTGGTCCGCGCCGCGCTCAACGGCCTGGAGGAGCGGTGGCGCTCGGCGGGGTTCGTGCGCATCCACCGCAGCCACCTCGTCTCGCTCGGGCACATCGACGAGCTGCGGCTGGAGGACGGCCACCTGAGCGTCAACATCGGCGGCGCGGTGCTGCCGGTCAGCCGGCGGCACGCCCGGCACCTCCGGCAGCTGCTGGTGCGCCGCAACCGGCAGCCGTCGTGACCTCGCCGCAGCGACCGCACACCCAGCGGGTCGTGGTGACGAGCCCGCGCACCCGCGCGCCACGCGCTCCGCGCCCGTACCCCGCGTCACGGGAGATCGACGAGCAGAGCGAGCTGGGCGCGGTCTACATGCGGTCGCTGATCCGCACCCAGCGGCGGCTCGGGCTGCTGCTGTGCGCGGTCGTGTGCGGGAGCGTGGCGGCCCTGCCCCTGGTGTTCACGTTCGCGCCCCAGGTCGGCGCGCAACGGCTGCTGGGCCTGCCGCTGCCGTGGCTGCTGCTGGGCTTGCTGGTGTTCCCCGTGTTCGTGCTGGCGGGCTGGTTCTACGTGCGCCAGGCCGAGCGCAGCGAGCGGGAGTTCGCGGAGTTGGTGGAACGTTCTTGACTTCCTCCCAGTCCCGGAAGACGGGAGTCCGACGCGCTTCGCGGCGCGTAGCGCTTACGCGCTGCACCTCGCGGTGCCGGTTTCCTGGTTCACAGCCGATCGCGGAAGGAGGACCCTTGCCGTCTGACATCAGCTCCACAGGCATCGCCCGAGTCGCTTCGGGCTACGGCTCGACCAGCCGCAAGGATGTTCTTCGCCGCGTTGAGGTCCCGATCGTGTCGGGTGCGGCAGTGCGGGCACGTCCAGTGCCGGACCGAGAGCTTCAGCTCGGCGAGCACGTGTCCGCACGAGGAGCAGGTCTTGCTGGACGGGTGCCAGCGGTCGATCACCACGAGGGTACGTCCGGCGCGAGCCGCCTTGTACTCGAGCTGTCGGCGGAACTCGCCCCAACCGGCGTCGGAGATCGCTCGTGCGAGCCGGCGGTTGCGCACCATGTGGCCGACCGCCAGGTCCTCGATCGCGATGAGGTCGGCCGACCGCACCAGGTTCGTGCTGGTGCGGTGCAGGAAGTCGCGCCGGGTGTCACGAACCTTCCGGTGTGCACGGGCGACCTTGGCTTTGGCCTTTCGCCGGTTGTTGGACCCGGGTTGGCAGCGGGCGAGGCGTCGTTGGTGGCGGGCCAGGCTCCGCGCCCGGCGTTCCATGAGGCGCGGGTTGGCGACCTGGTCGCCGTCGCTGGTCACGAGGAAGTCCTTGAGCCCGAGGTCCACACCGATCTCGTGCCCGGTGGCCGCCTTCGGTTCGGGTTCTTCGGTCTCGACGGCGAAGGTCACGTACCAGCGGCCGTCCGGCTCACGGGACACGACGACCGTCGTGGGGTTCAGAGTGGTGACGTCAACTTCGGCGAAGGACCACACGAACTCCAGTGGGGCGGTGGTCTTGGCCAGCCACAGCTTGCCGTCCCGCATCCGGAACGCAGAGCGGGTGTAGTGGGCGGACTGACGGCCGGTGCGGGACTTGAACCTCGGATACCTCGCGTGGCCGGCGAAGAAGCTCTGGAACGCCGCGTGCTGGTGGCGCAGTGTCTGCTGCAGCGGCACCGAGGACACCTCGGACAGGAACGCCAACTCCTCCGTGCGCTTCCAGCCCGTCAGCGCGGCGTCGGTCTCCTTGTACGACGTCCGCCTGCCCTCGGCGTGGTAACGCCACCGACGTTCGGCGAGGGTCTTGTTCCACACCAGGCGCACGCAGCCGAACGTGCGGTTGAGCACCGCGGCCTGATCGGCGTCCGGATGGACCCTGACGCGGTACGCCGTTCGCACGAAGATCAGCCTAGCGGACGCCGCCCGGTGATCAGGTGGGTTGATCGCCGACCCGCCCGCCGCGTGCTCGGATCTCCGGCGGCCAGGGACCACGGCTTCCTCCGGGGGCTGCGGTGAGCAGCGGGTACGGCATCGTCGCGGTGCTGGTGGTCGCGGTCGGCACGATGCTGGTCGGCACGTACGGGCTGCGGATCTCGCGCACGACGTCGGACTTCTTCGTCGCCTCGCGCACCGTCTCGCCGTGGTGGAACGCCTCCGCCATCGGCGGCGAGTACCTGTCCGCGGCGTCGTTCGTCGGCATCGCCGGGCTGATCTTCGCGCACGGGCCGGACATGCTGTGGTTCCCGGTCGGCTACACGGCGGGCTACCTGGTGCTGCTCGCGCTGGTCGCCGCTCCCCTGCGCCGCAGCGGCGCGTACACGCTGCCGGACTTCGCCGAGGCCCGGTTCGCCTCGCCGGCCGTGCGCGCGGTGGCGAGCGTGTTCGCGCTGGGCATCGGGTGGCTGTACCTGCTGCCGCAGCTGCAGGGCGCCGGGCTGACCCTGCACACGGTGACGGGCGCGCCGGACTGGGTGGGCGCGCTGGTGGTCGCGGTGGTCGTCACCACGAACGTGATCTCCGGCGGGATGCGCAGCATCACGTTCGTGCAGGCGTTCCAGTACTGGCTCAAGCTGACCGCGATCGCGGTGCCGGTGGTGTTCCTGGTGATGGCCTGGCACGCGCACGGCGCGCGTGACCTGACCGGGCCGCAGTTCCCCGAGTTCCCGAAGCAGACCACGGTCACGTTCGACTCCGACACGACCTTCGACGCCTCCCGCGCCACGCCCTTCAACGGCGTCGGCCGGGTCGACGGCGAGCGGGTCGACGGCGGCGGGCAGCTGACCGTGGGGCGGCACGTGGTGTCCGCCGGGACGCGGCTCACGTTCCCCGAGGGCGCGGCCGTGCCGCACGTGCGGTCGATCCCGTCGAACACCAACGACGTGTGGGCGCTGCCGATGCGCGGCGGCGAGCGGTTCCCGCTGTACGCGGTGTACTCGCTGATCATCGCCACGTTCCTGGGCACGATGGGCCTGCCGCACGTGATCGTGCGCTTCTACACCAACCCGAACGGCCGGGCGGCGCGGCGCACCACGTTGATCGTGCTGGGCCTGCTGGGCGTGTTCTACCTGATGCCTCCGATCTACGGCGCGCTCGGCCGGCTGTACACGCCCGAGCTGCTGATGACCGGCGACACGGACGCGGTGGTGCTGGTGCTGCCGAGCCGGATGATCGACGGGCTCGGCGGGCAGCTGCTGGGCGCGCTGGTGGCCGGCGGGGCGTTCGCCGCGTTCCTGTCCACGTCGTCCGGCCTGATGGTGTCGCTGGCCGGCGTGCTGAGCCGGGACGTGCTGCGGCTGCGCGGCGTGCGCGGGTTCCGCATGTCGACGGTGCTGGCCGTGCTGGTGCCGTTGGGCATGACGTGGCTGGTGGGCAAGGTGCCGGTGGCGGACATGGTCGGCCTGGCGTTCGCGGTGGCGGCGTCGTCGCTGTGCCCGCTGCTCGTGCTGGGCATCTGGAGCACGCGCATCAGCACGGTCGGCGCGGTCGCCGGGATGGTGGCGGGCGGCCTGCCCGCGCTGGTGGCCGGTCTGGTCACGATCAGCACGCGGGGCGGCGGCGCGTGGTACCACGTGTTCCTGGCCCGGCCCGCCGCGTGGACCGTGCCGCTGGGCTTCGTCGTGATGTACGCGGTGTCGCTGCTGACGCCGCGCAAGGTGCCTCCGGGGGTGAACCACGTCATGGTGCGCTTGCACGCGCCGGAGAACCTGGGCCTGCGCAGCCAGGACCGGTTGTGACCGCGTTGTGGACGGCGGGCGCGATCCTGCTCGTCGGCCTCGCCGTGGTGATCACGCTGTGGTGGACGTCCCGGACCCGCAACGACTTCCTGACCCACGAGCAGCGGATCACGTTCGAGACGCTGCACACCGCGTGGTCCGCCGCTCCCCCGCTGCGCGCCGGGCTGGTGCCGGAGGCGGCGAAGAAGTCGGCCAAGCACCTGCGGACGCTGCTCGGCACGCCCGCGCTCGCGTTGACCGACGAGACCGAGGTCGTGGCGTGGGAGGGCGACGGCGAGCACCACGCGGCCGAGGCCATGGGCCTGGCCGCCGACGTGTTCGACACCGGCCGCACCAGGGCGTTCGACATCACGTGCTCCGCGCCCGACTGCCCCGTGCACACCGCCGTGCTCGCGCCGCTGACCGTGGAGGGACGGGTGGTCGGCGTGCTGGCGGCGTACAGCCGGGAGGCGTCGGCCGGGCTCGTGCGGGCGACCAACGAGGTGGCCAGGTGGGCGTCGGGCCAGCTGGAACTGGCCGAGCTGGACCGGTCGCGGACCCGGTTGGTCGAGGCGGAGGTGCGGGCGCTGCGGGCGCAGATCTCGCCGCACTTCATCTACAACTCGTTGTCCGCCATCGCGTCGTACGTGCGCACGGACCCCGAGCGCGCTCGCACGCTGTTGCTGGACTTCGCCGACTTCACCCGCTACTCGTTCCGCCGGGCGGGCGACTTCACCACGTTGTCGGAGGAGCTGAAGTCGATCGACCAGTACCTGGCGCTGGAACGGGCCCGGTTCGGCGAGCGGCTCAAGGTGACGTTGCAGATCGCGCCGGAGGTCCTGCCGGTGACCGTGCCGTTCCTGTGCCTGCAACCGCTGGTGGAGAACGCGGTGCGGCACGGGATGGAGGGCAAGGTCGGGCCGGGGCACATCTCGATCCTGGCGGCGGACGCGGGCGCCGAAGCGCACATCACCATCGAGGACGACGGCATCGGCATGGACCCCGACGCGCTGCGCCGGACGTTGGCCGGCCAGGTCGGCGAGACGGCCGGGATAGGGCTGGGGAACATCGACGAGCGACTGCGTCGGTGCTACGGCGACGACTACGGTCTGGTCGTGGAAACGGCGCAGGGGCTCGGCACGAAGATCAGCGTGCGGGTGCCGAAGTACCAGGCGGGCGTGCACGCCTAGCGACGACGGGGTGGTGCGGATGACGCGACCGACGGACTACCCGCAGCACCGCACCATCGTCGCCGTCGACCTCATGACCACGGGACGACGCACCGGCCGCGAACTGCGGCAACTCCGCGCCGTGGTCCGGGACTCGCTGCGGGAAGCCGGCTTGGGCCCGGACGGCGCGGAGGTGCTGGATTACGGCAGCGGTCAGCTGATCCTGATTCCCGCGCAGGTGCCGAAGGTCCTCGTCGTGGAGAAGTGGCTCGTCGCCCTGGCGCGGCTGCTCGACCTGCGCAACACCGGTGCGGCGGACGGCGCCCGGCTGGGGCTCGACGTCGTGCTGCACGCGGGCGAGGTGCTGTTCGACGGCCGGGGCGGGGCGGGCGCCGCCGTGCCCTTCGCGTTCCGGCTCCTGGACTCGGCGGCGCTGCGGGCCGCCGCCAAGGCTTCGCCTCACCGGGTGAACGTCATCGCCTCCGGCTACTTCTTCGGCAGCATCGTCGGGCACACCGACGAGGCGGCCGCGTTCCGAAGGGTCCAGGTCGAGGTGAAGGACACCAGCGCGGTCGCCTGGATCCGGACGGGTGAGACCCGCGTGGTGGAGGCCGGTCGCGCGGACTTCGCGGTGGTGTACGTGCCGGCCGACGCGGAGTGGGCCGAGTGGGTCGCCTTCCAGCTCCGCCAGGCCGGGTACTCCGCCGAGCTGGACGCGCGAGCGCTGGCCCGCGGCGGTGGCGTGCCGGTGCTCGGTGACGTCGACCGGGTGCTCGTGGTGTTGTCGGAGAGCCTGTCGCACGAGGAGATCGCCGCCGCACGCCGACTGCCGCACGACGTCATCGCCGTCCAGGTGGCCATCAGGACCTCGGCGAAGCTGTTCGGCCGCAGGTGCGACCTCGTGGGGCTGGACTCGCGGGCCGCCCGGGACCGGCTGTTCGGCACGCTCGGCATCGCGGGCGGCGGTGTGGAAGGACCCGGGTTTCCCGGCGATCCCGGCCCGACGACCGTGCCGGTGGTCCGCGACGAGCCGCCCGCGCCGAGGCTGGTCGTGGTGGTCACCAAGCCGGACCACGGGTTCGCCAAGGCGTTGACCGAGGCGCTGGCGGGGCTGCTGTCGGAGGGGGCGCTGTCGCAGGTGGCGCTGCGGTTCGTGGACGAGAGCTTCGACTTCGACACCACGGTCGTCCCGGTGGTCCGGGACGCGGACCTCGTGCTGCTGGTCGTGAGCCGCTACCTGCTGGCCACCGGGTACGGCGCGAGCCGGGAACTCGGCGTGGTCCTGCGGCGGCACCGGCGGCAGGCCGCCGTGGTGCTGCCCGTGATCGCCCGGCCCACGTCGTGGGAGGAGCAGCCGTTCGGGGCCCTCGCGCCGCTGCCCACGGGCGGGCGGCCGGTGGTCGACTGGCCCAGCCGCGACGAGGCGCTGCTGAGCGTGGTCGAAGGGGTGCGGTTCGCCGCACGGCAGGTGCGCGGCGAGCCGCCGATACCGGTGGACGCCAAGACCGTGGCGGAACCCCGCAGCCTCGGTGACGTGTTCACCGTGGCCGGCGTGCCGACGGTGACCTTCGTGGAGCCGGACGACTTCGCCGAGTTCCGGATGTCGCTGCGCCAGCCGGGCTTGGGCATCGTGCTCGAAGGGCCGTCCGGCATCGGCAAGACGACGATGCTGCGCAACGCGGTCGCCCGCGACCGCGAACGGCTCGGCGAGGTCACGGTGCTGAGCGCCCGCAACCCCGCCGACCTGCCCGCCATCACCGCGTTGCCCGAGGAGCACACCGGGCTGGTGGCGGTGGACGACTTCCAGCGGTTGCCCGCCGACCTGCAGAACAAGCTGGCCGACTACCTGAAGTTGTTGGCGGACAACGGGTCCTCCGGCCGGCGGCTGGTGCTGCTGGGCATCCCCGGCACGGCACGCCACCTGGTCTCCGTCGGCACGGACGTCGCCACCCGCATCCGCGTGTTCCGGCTCGGCGCGGCCGTCGAGGGCCTGATCGTCAGGATGATCGAGCAGGGCGAGCACGCGCTGAACATCGCGTTCGACCGCAAGGCCGAGATCTCCCGCGCGTCGGCGGGCAGCCTGCTCACCGCGCAGATGCTGTGCTGGCAGATCGCGGTCACGGCGGGCGTCGAGCAGACCGAGCCCGGCCGCAAGGCGGTGCGCACCGACCTCGCCCACGCCCGCGCCAAGGTCACCGAGCGGCTGAAGCTCAAGTACCACGACGTGGTGGTCGACTTCGTCACCCGCGACCGCCCGGACGAGGCCGTCTGCGTCGACCTGCTGCTGGAGCTGGCCCGCACGCCGGACGGGGTCCTCAAGCTGGACGGGCAGCGCGCGGAGCTGTTCGAGGGCCTGCGCGGCGACCACCTGTTCCACGACCCGCGCGGGCGCAGGTTGGTCGCGGACGACCCGCAGTTCCGGTTCTACCTCGGCCAACTGCGCCGCGACGACCTGGTCGAACTGGCGGGCAAGCGCTTGCCGGTGCCGCGTGACCAGGTGTTCGTCTGCTACAGCCACCAGGACGCCCACTGGTTGACCCGGCTCCAGGTGCACCTCAAGCCGCTGCCCCTGGACGTCTGGTCGGACCGCCGGATCGAGCTCGGCGACCAGTGGCACCGGGAGATCACCGCCGCCCTGGCCCGCGCCAAGGCGGCGTTGGTGCTGGTCAGCGCCGACTCGCTGGCCTCGGACTACATCAACTCCGAGGAGCTGCCCCGCCTGCTGGCCGCCGCCGAGGAGGGTGGCTGCCGGATCATCCCGGTCCTGGTCGGCCCGAGCCTGTTCCACGAGACGCCCGCGCTGAGCCGGTTCCAGGGCGTGCCCGCGAAGTCGACGCTGAGCGAGCTGCCGCCGCACGACGGCGAACGCGTGCTGGCCGACCTGGCGGCCAGGCTGGCGAAGCTGTCCGGCTGAGCCGCGGTCAGCGGAACTCGTGCACGTGGTCGGCCACCCACTCGCGGAACGGGCGGGCGGGCGTCCCGGTCACCTCCTCGACCGCGGCCGTCGGCGCCGACGGCCGGTGGACCAGCTCGGCCTGGCCGTCGAGCACCGCGTCCACCACGGACTCGGGCAGCCACGACAGCGACCGCTCCCGCTCCTCCGCGCGGGACAGCTCCTCCCACCGCAGCGGCCGGCCGAGGGCCTCGCCGATCACGCGCACCTGCTCGACCTTGGTCAGCACCTCGGGCCCGGTCAGCTCGTAGCGCGCACCGGCGTGCCCGGTCGTGGTCAACGCCCGCACCGCCACCGCCGCGATGTCGGCCTCGTGGATCAACGTCGACGCCGCCCTCCCGTACGCGCCGCGCACCACGTCGCCGGCGCGGATCTCCGGCGCCCAGGCGCGGGTGTTGGTGGCGAAGCCGTGCGGGCGCAGGAACGTCCACTCCGCCCCGGCCCGCGCCAGCGCCCGTTCGACCTCGGCGTGGAACCGCCCGATCGGGTGAGGCTGCTCCGCCACGCCGTCCACCACCGCGCCGGAGGACAGCAGGACCACCCGTCGCGCGCCGATCAGCTCCGCCACCGCCTCGGCGGCGCCGGCCGTGAACGCGGGCCACACCAGGAACACCCGGTCGACGCCGACCAGCGCCGCCTCCAGCGTCGCCGGGTCGAAGTGGTGACCCCGCACGACCTCGACCCCGGCCGGCAGCCCCGCGTCCGACCGCCGGCTCAGCGCCCTCGGCGCGACACCGGCCGCCGACAGCAGTCCGACCACCTGCGCGCCCACGTTCCCCGTCGCACCGGTCACCAGGACCTTGTTCCCCACCACCGGATCCCTCCCTCTCGTCGGCGGCGACCGTAGGCGCGCGGCGATCGACCCGGTAAGGACTGACCCGTGGGTAAGCTCCGGGTGTGGGGGTAGGAGTCCAGGAAGGGCAGGGCGCGGGCGAGGCGCCGGGTGACGGGTTTCACCCCGACTGCCCGGGGCACGTGCTGTTCCGGCACGCCACCAGCCGGTGGGGGATCGTGCTGATGACCGCGTTGCGCCCCGGCCCGCAGCGCTTCCACCGGCTGCGCGACCGGGTCGGCGGCATCAGCGAGAAGGTGCTCTCGCAGAACCTGCGCGAACTGGTCCGCGACGGCCTGCTGACCCGCGAGGTGGAACCGACGACCCCGCCCCGGGTGACCTACGCGCTCACCCCGCTGGGCAGCCAGTTCGCCGCCCGGCTGGGCGCGGTGCTGGAGTGGGTCGGCGACCGGGTCCCGGACGTGCTGGACGCCCGGCGGCGGTACGACGAGGCCGGCTAGCGGTTGTCGGCCCGGTCCCACAGCTCGGCGAGCGCGGCGTTGACCGCGGCCGGCTGCTGGACGTGCGGGTAGAAGCCGGGCACGGTGAGCAGGTCCGCGCCGATCCGCTCGGCGATCACCTCGGCGGCGGCCTGGAGCGGGACGCCCGCGAGCCTGCGGTACTCCTCGGGCGCGCCCGACCAGTCGCCCCGGATCACGAGCGCGGGCCACGGCGCCCCGGCCAACGGCTCCAGCGGCACGTCGGCGTCCCAGCACGGGCGTTCGGCCATCGTCGTGCGGGCGGCGCGCAGCCGGGCGGGCGTCGGCTCGGGCGCGGGCATGCCGACCGCCTCGGTGGACAGCCTCAGGTAGTCCCCGGGCGTCAGGTCCGGCGGGAGCCCGCCGACCGCGGCACGGGCGCGGGCCAGCGCCTCGGCGACCGCCGGGTGGTCCTCCGCCGGCCGCAGCGCACCCGGCTGGACCAGGCACAACGAGCGCACCAGCCCCGGCTCGGCCGCGGCGGCGAGCATCGCGGCGACCGCGCCGTAGGAGTGGCCGACCAGGTGGGCCCCGCCGTCCAGCAGGGCGACGGCGTCCTCGGCGTCCACCTCGTAGTCGCTGCGGTGCGGCCCGTCGAGGTCGGGGCTCGCGCCGAAGCCGCGGCGGTCCACCAGGAGCAGTCGCCGGCGTTCGGCGAGCGGGCGCTGGTGGCCGAAGCCGTAGTCGTCGTCGCTCCCCCAGCTGAGCACCCCGTGCAGGAACACGGCAGGTGGCACGTCCGCGGGGCCTTCGACGACGGTCACGTGAACAGGAGTCACGCCCCCAGTCAACCGGCCGAGGGGTCAGGCCGCGAGGACCGCCAGTCCCAGGGCCGCCGCGCCGGCGGCGGTGAGGCGGGCGGGCGCGCGGTCACCCGGCGCGACCGCGCTCGCCGGTGCGATCAGACCGGCGTGCACCAGGGCGCGCGCCGCGGTCGGATCGCAGAACGGCAGACCGTCCACCCGCACGTCGGGCTCGGCGCTGCGGGTCAGGTCGACCCGGTTCGCGACCGTCGCCCGCAGCAGCGCGAGCTCACGTCTGGACAGCTCCTTCATGACGAACACCTCCATTGGGACGAACGGTCTGGCGGACGTCCCGGTTCACAGTTGGGACGCCCGCGTTGCCACCGTCGTTCCCCGTGCCGTTCAGCCCGCTGCGCGCGCGCCGCGTCGTTCCGCCGCTTCCAGCACCAGCCGCAGCCACTCGGTGTCGCCCGCCGCGCCCTCCACCGCCACCCGGCGCAGCCGCAGCCACAGCCCGGCCTCGCTCCACTCCTGGAACCGGCGGTGCACGGTCGGCACGGTCACGCCGAACGTCGGCGGCAGGTGCCGCCACGCGCAACCGCTGGTCAGGACGAACACGATCGCGGTGAAGATGGCCCGGTCCGACACCCGGCCGCGGCCACCGCCCTGGCGGCGCACCTTGGCCGGCGGCAGCAGCGGCTCCACCACGGCCCACAGCGACGGCGGCACCAGGCGCACGGCCAGCTGCTCGATCACGTCGGCGTGCGGCGGTCGGGGTGGCGCCTCCGGCGCCCGGCGCACCCACGGCTCCTGCCGCTGGGCGTCACCGCGCTGGCGGGCGCGCAGCAACATGGCCAGGGCGGCGTCGTCCGTGCGCCTGGGGGCGACCGCGGGGTGCGCGTGCTGTTGCACCTGGCGGGCGATCTCCGCGCCCACCGTTCGACCGAACGGCTGCGCTGGTCGTACGTAGTTGGTCATCAGGTCCTCCGCCCAGGACGTCGTGATGCCCATCACGCTAGGAACACCGGCGCTCCCTGGTAAGGGAACGCGCGACGAACGGGAGTGGTCCAGCGTCACGCGGCCACCAGCACTCCGCCGAACGGCTACACAGGAGCGACGAGCGGATGAGCGGTCACTCCCCGATACCGGCTGCGCACGGATACGCTCGAAGGTGTGAGCACTGCGCCGCGACTCCTCGCCACCAGCGACCTGCACGTGACGTACCAGCAGAACCGCGCGTTCGTGGACGCGATCCAGCCCCACTCGCCCGACGACTGGCTGATCGTGGCGGGCGACGTGGCGGAGAAGTTCGACGACGTCGAGTGGGCGCTGGGCGTGCTGCGCGGCCGGTTCGCCAAGGTGGTCTGGTCGCCGGGCAACCACGAGCTGTGGACCACGAAGGACGACCCGGCGCAGGCCCGCGGCGAGGTGCGCTACAAGCAGCTGGTCGAGCTGTGCCGCAGCATCGACGTGCTCACGCCCGACGACGAGTTCGAGGTGTTCGAGGGCGCCGGCGGGCCGGTGGCGGTGGCGCCGCTGTTCACGCTCTACGACTACACCTTCCGCCCGGCGGGCACGACGGACAAGGCGTCCGCGCTGGCCGCGGCGCAGGAGGCCGGGGTGATCTGCACCGACGAGTACTTCCTGCACCCGGACCCGTACCCGAGCCGTGAGGCGTGGTGCGCGGCGCGGATCGCGGAGAGCGAGCGGCGGTTGCGGGCCGTGGACAGCTCGTTGCGCACCGTGCTGATCAACCACTGGCCCCTCGTGCGCGATCCCACGTTCGTGCTGCGGTACCCCGAATTCGCCCTGTGGTGCGGCTCCGAGCGGACCGCGGACTGGCACCTGCGGTTCCGCGCGGCGGTGATGGTCTACGGGCACCTGCACATCCCGCGCACGATCCGCAAGGACGGCGTCCGCTTCGACGAGGTGTCGCTCGGTTACCCGCGGGAGTGGCAGCCGCGCGGCTGGACCGCCGCCCCGCTGCTGGACGTGCTGCGCGAGGGGGACGCACGGTGATCACGGACCTGCTGCCGCCGCCGGTGTCGGCGTTCGACGCGTTCGACGACCCCGACGGGGTGGTGCTGTTCCCCGAAGAGGAGGAGCACGTCGCCCGGGCGGTGGAGAAGAGGCGCAAGGAGTTCACCACGGGCCGGCACTGCGCGCGCACGGCGTTGGCCGCCCTCGGGTTCCCGCCCGTGCCGCTGCTGCCGGGGCCGAAGCGCGAGCCGACGTGGCCGGAGGGCGTGGTCGGCAGCATCACGCACTGCAAGGGCTACCGGGCGGCGGCCGTCGGCCGGTCGTCCGAGCTGTGGACGATCGGGATCGACGCCGAGCCGAACGAGCCGACGCCGGACGGCGTGCTGGAGGCCATCGCGGTGCCCGCCGAGCTTGCCCGGATGGGTGAGCTGCGGGCGTCGGGCGACAAGGTGGCGTGGGACCGGCTGCTGTTCAGCGCGAAGGAGACCGTCTACAAGGCGTGGTTCCCGCTGGCGCGGACGTGGCTGGGGTTCGAGGATGCGGAGGTGACCCTCAACCCGGACGACGGCACCTTCACCGCGCGGATCCTCGTCGAGCCGCCCGTGGTGGACGGCGTGGCGCTGGACGGGTTCACCGGTCGCTGGCTGGCGCGGGAGGGGTTTGTGGTGACCGCGATCGCGGTACCCGCGCGCTGATCGGGCTTGGGAAGGCGGCGGTATGGGCGACGAGGTCGGGCGACAGCAGTTCACCCGAGACGACCGGACGCGGTACCGCACGAAGGTGCGTCGCTGCCTGGACGTGTTCGCCCGGATGCTCGGCGAGTCCCGGTTCGAGTTCGACCGGCCGACGACCGGGTTGGAGATCGAGCTCAACCTGGTCGACGACGCGGGCGACCCGGCGATGCGCAACGCCGAGGCGCTGGAGGCCATCGCCGACCCGGACTTCGTCACCGAGCTCGGCCAGTGGAACCTGGAGATCAACGTCGCGCCCCGGCTGCTGACCGGCGGCGGGATCACGGCGTTCGAGGACGTCGTGCGGGCGTCGTTGAACGAGGCCGAGCACAAGGCGCGCGGCGTGGACGCGCACATGGTGATGATCGGGATCCTGCCGACGTTGCAGCCGAAGCACCTGGCCGTGGACGCGCTGTCGGGCAACCCCCGGTACACGCTGCTCAACGAGCAGGTGCTGGCCGCGCGGGGCGAGGACCTCCAGATCGGGATCAGCGGGATCGAGCGGCTGCAGCTCACCGCGGACTCGATCGTGCCCGAGGCCGCGTGCACCAGCACGCAGTTCCACCTGCAGGTGTCGCCGGAGGACTTCGCGGCGTACTGGAACGCGGCGCAGGCCATCGCGGGCGTGCAGGTCGCGATCGGGGCCAACTCGCCGTTCCTGCTGGGCAAGGAGCTGTGGCGGGAGACGCGGATCGCGTTGTTCCAGCAGGCCACGGACACGCGCAGCGACGAGCTGAAGGAACAGGGCGTCCGGCCGCGGGTGTGGTTCGGGGAGCGGTGGATCACGTCGATCTTCGACCTGTTCGAGGAGAACGTGCGGTACTTCCCGGCGTTGCTGCCCATCTGCGACGAGGAGGACCCGTTGCAGGTGCTGGAGCGCGGCGACACGCCGTCGCTGGCGGAGCTGCGGCTGCACAACGGCACGATCTACCGCTGGAACCGGCCCGTGTACGACGTGGTGCGCGACCAGCCGCACCTGCGCGTGGAGAACCGCACGCTGCCGTCCGGGCCGACCGTGGTCGACATGCTGGCGAACGGCGCGTTCTACTACGGCCTGGTGCGCGTGCTGGCCGAGGAGGAGCGGCCGCTGTGGTCGCAGATGTCGTTCAGCGCGGCGGAGGAGAACTTCACCTCGGGCGCCCGGTCGGGGATCGACGCGCAGGTGTACTGGCCGGGGCTGGGCACGGTGCCGGTGGTGGAGCTGGTGCTGCGCCGCCTGCTGCCGATGGCGCACGAGGGCCTGGTGCGGATGAAGGTGGACCCGGCCGAGCGCGACCGGCTGCTGGGCGTGATCGAGCAGCGGTGCCTGACCGGCGTGAACGGGGCCACCTGGCAGGCGCGCGCGTTCCACCGGCAGTACGACCACACGGCGCTGGACCGGCCCGAGGCGCTGCGCCGGATGCTGCGCTCGTACCGGGACCTGATGCACACCAACGAACCGGTCCACACCTGGCCGGTGCCCTGAACCCGTTCCGTCACATGACGGCGCAGCACATGCAGGACTCGGGATCCGCGCCCGGCCCGGGCTTGACCACGAAGACGTTCTTGCTCGCGATGTAGGAGCGGAACGCCGTGCTGTTCCGCTTGGTCGTCAGCCCGGAGTTCGGGTCGTACATCAGGTAGCTGTCCTTCCCGGTCTTCACGGCGGCTTCGGCGTGGTCGTCGTTGCCGAACCAGATCGTGCTGCCCACGGGCAGGGTGCCCTTGCGGGCGTCGTTGTCGAGGCTGGCGAGGCTCACCTCGTGGCCGCCCATCCGCTCGGCGGCGTACTGCTTCTGGCCCTCCCGGCCCCCGCTCGCCCACCACTCCCGCAACGTCCGGGCCGCGTGCAGGCGGGTACCGGCGGCGAAGTCCGTGAACCGCAGGCCGCCGGTGCCCTGGCCGTTCAGCAGCCAGTGGACGGACATGTACGCGCAGAACTGCTCGACCTTGATCTCGAAGTCCGGGCGTTCCCCGCCGATCCAGAAGTTCATGAACGGAGGCATCCCGTCGCTCCACATCGTGGGGTTCGGGGGCAGGTCGCTGTCCTCGGCGAAGGTGAAGACCGGGTCCTGCGCCACCTCCTCCTCCGCCTGGTCGGTCGCCGGGGCCCGCTGCACGGGCGCCTGGAGGTGCGGTGCGTGGTCGACGGCCTCCGCCTCCGCCGGCCCGGCGGCCGACGTGCCCGGGACCGGCCCGCGCAGGACGGCGTGGGCGGTGGCCTCGGCCTCGCGCTCGAACCGGTCGCCGGGGTCGGACAGGCTCAGCCCCGCGCCGTTGTCGGTGCCCGCCACCGCTCCCCGGCGCTGCTGGATGACGTGGGTCAACTCGTGGGCGAGGGTGTGCTTGTCCCCGCCGCCCTCGCCGATCACCACGTGGCTGCCCGAGGTGTAGGCGCGCGCGCCGATCTCGGCCGCCGACCGCCGCGACTCCGAGCCGGCGTGCACGCGGACGTCGGAGAAGTCCGCGCCCAGCCTCGCCTCCATCTCGGTCCGGGTCGACTCGTCGAGCGGGCGCCCCGGCGAGCTCAGCACCTCGTGCACGGCCGACCGCTGGACGGGGTGCTGGTGGGCGTCGGCCGGGTCGCCGTCGTCGCGCGTGCCGGACATCATCCTGGCCACCGCGGCGTTGCCGATGGCGCGTTGCAGTGCCGGCACCGCGGCTGGTGAGGGTGGTCCCGGGCGCCGGGCGCCCGACTCGATCGCCCGGGCCGTTGCCCCCGACTCCTCGGCGCGCCGCGGTGTCCGCGCCGGGTGGGCGTCCCGTTCGGCTTTGTCGTGCACGTGCATGACCGTCCCCATCCTCGCGGGCGAGTGCGACGGTTCACATGCTCATCGGCCGCGCGGGGGCCGGACAGGCCCCGACGGGCAGTGCCCGGGCAATGTCGTTGCCCTCGCCGGCACGTGGTCGGCGCCCGAGGCGCGCGGTCAGGCCCAGGCTGGGCGCGCGGTCAGGCCCAGGCTGGGCGGGCGGTCGGGGCCAGGCTGCGCGCGCGATCAGGCCCGGGGCTGGGCGCGCGGTCAGACCCAGGCTGGGTGGGCGGTCCGCACCCGCGACGCGTGGTCGGTCCGGGCTGTGGCGCGTGGTCAGGCTCGTGCTGCGGCGCGCGGTCAGCTCGGGGTCTGCGCCTCCAAAGCCTTCATCGCGTCGGCCCGCCGGGCCTCGACGGCGCGGTTCCACCACAGCTCGCCCTCCGCGCTCCCCTTGTGCAGGGCGGAGAGGCTGAACATGGCGTCCGGGTGGCCGCCCTCGGCGGCGCGGCGGAACCAGGTCTCCGCCTCGTCCGACGACGACCCGACCCGGCGGCCCGGACGGCGCATCGCGGCACGGGCGCTCGCCGTGCCCCACCGCGTCAGCAGCATCCCCAGCTCGTACATGGCCTGGGCGTCGCCCGCGTCCGCCGCACGGCGGAAGCAGCGCTCGGCGCCGTCGAGGTCGTCACGCCGCCGGGCCAGGACGCCGAGCACGACGAGCACCCGCGGCGCGGCCTCCCGTTCCCGCCGGTCGAGCACCGAGGGCTCCAGCGGGGGCAGCGCGTCCCACAGGTCGTGGTCCACCTCGCCCGCGCCGGACGCCCGGTCCAGCAGCCGTTCGGCCTCGGCCGTCTCGCCCCGGTGCACGAGCAGCAGAGCGAGATCCGCCATGGCGGACGCACGACCGGCGGCGACCGCTTTCCGGTACCACCCCTCGGCCTCCTCCACCCGGCCCCTGGCCACCAGCACCGACCCGAGGTGGGCCATCGCGCCGACGTCACCGGCCTCGGCGGCACGGCGGTGCGAGGTCTCCGCGCCGTCCAGGTCTCCGCGCCCGGCCAGCAGCTCGCCGAGCTCCACCAGGAAGAACGGCTCGCCGGTCGCCTCCACGGCCCGGCGCAACCACCGCTCCGCCTCGTCGGTCTCACCCCTGGCCCGCAGCCGGGTGCTGATCACCGCGAGCGCCCGCGGGTCGCCCGACTCGGCGGCCCGGCGGTACCACGCGTCGTCGTCGCCGGAGCGGCCCGTCGCCGAGAGCAGGTCGGCCAGCGCGGTCATCGCCTCCTGGTCACCGCGGTCGGCGGCGTCCCGGTACCAGCGCTCGGCGGCGTCGAGCCGGTCGTCCTGCCGGGCGAGCCGGGCCAGGCCGTGCATCGCGGTCGTGTCGCCCAGCTCGGCGGCGCGGGCGTACCAGCGCGAGGCTTCGGCGGACGCGCCGCGTTCCTCGCAGATCAGCGCCAGCAGGTTCATGCCGTCGACGTCTCCGCGATCGGCGGCGGCGCGGTACCAGACCTCCGCCGCCGCGACATCGCCGGCGCGTGCCGCGGCCACCCCGAAGCCGACCACGGCCGCCGTGTCGTCGTTGCCCGTCTTCTTGAGCACGTGTCCCCCTTGGCCTCGCCCCCCACCGATGCTCCCAGACCCCGGGCCCACGCCGCCGAAGATCCCCCGATCGCCGCCGAACCGGGGGACGCCCGGGTCGGCGGCGGTGGGTCGGTCAGCTCGTCGGGAAGTTGTCCGCGGTCCTCATACGGTCGCGGATCCAGACGCCCGCGGGCTTGAGCACACCCGTGCCGGTGAACGTGGAACCGGCGCACGTGCCCTCCTTGAACACCGCGCCGGAGCGGAAGTCGTCGGAGAAGTTCCAGTTCGTCCAGCCGATCTTGTTCGCGGCCAGGAAGTCCAGGTACTTCTGGCTGTAGGCGAAGTCGTTGTCCCCGTCGCCGGTGTAGGTCTGGGTGCCGAACTCGGTCACGAAGATCGGCAGCCGCGCCGCCGCCCGCTGCAGCGCGGCGAAGTACTCGTCCTGGTGCGACGCCGCGTAGAAGTGGAAGGTGTACATGAAGTTCGTGGCGTTGACGGGGTTGGCGATGATGTCCTGCTCGCTGCGCCCGTCGGAGATGCCGAGCGACCCCCAGCCGTGCGTGCCGACGAACACCACGCCGTCGGGGTCCTGCGCCCGGATCACCGGGATCATCTGCTCGGCGTAGGACTTGATCCCCGCCCACGAGACGTTGTTCGGCTCGTTCGCGATGTCGTAGATGATGTTGGTCTTGTCCCGGTGCCGCTGCGCGACCTCGGTGAAGAACGTGCGCGCCAACGAGATGTTCGCGTTCGGGTCGCCCGGGTCGAGCTGGTGCCAGTCGACCAGCGCGTACAGGCCGCGCCGCGTGGCCTCCTCGATGTAGCCGTGCACCAGGTCGGTGAACTTGCGCGGATCCGTCTCGTACCCGCCCTCCTGCACGTACATCGAGATCCGCAGGACGTCCGCGCCCCAGTCGTTCGCCAACGCGTCCAGCGAGGCGGCCTTGACGCACTGCGAGTACCACTGGATGCCGTGCGTGCTCATGCCGCGCAGCTGGATCGGGTGGCCGTGCTGGTTGCACAGCTTCACGCCGCACACCCGCAGCTGCCCGTTGACGTCCGCGGGCCGGCCGGCGCCGGTCGTGCCGGTGTCGACGGTGAGCCGGTCGAGGTTCGGCCCGCCGTTGGCGGTGGTCGCGGTGACGCGCACGCGGTTCGCGCCGGCGGTCAGCCGCGCGGTCGCGGAGCCCGTGCCCCAGGTGGACCACGCGCCGGTGCCGGGGAAGGCCACGCTCACGCCGGCCGAGCCGTTGACCGTGACGCTCACCGGCCGGTTGGCGGTGGTGCCGTTGGCGTAGCGGAAGGACAGGGTCGCGGCGCCGGCGGTCGCGGCGGTCACGGTGAACTCGACGTACGCGCCGGACTCGTTGTCGTAGTTGACGAAGCCGCTGCCGGTGTAGCCCGCGTGGTTGGACTCGACCAGGCCGTTGGAGATCGTCGCGCTCTCCGCCTGGTGCTCGGTGACGGCCGTCGTGCCGAGGTCGTCCGCCGAGGCCGTCGGCACGGACAGGGCGGCCGCGACGAGCGGCGCCAAGAGGGTCGTTACTGGCCATCGGGGTGCCACAGGGCGCCTCCCACGGTTGCAGGGTGAACACGGTGGCGGCGGGTACAGTTAGGAAACTTTCCTATCTGTTGGGTGGGATCACAGCACCCCGGCACACCCGCTGTCAACGGTTCGGCAAGCCGTGCGGAGAGCCGGCTCAGGACACCGGAACCGGGCTCGCGACCCGGCGGGCCGGGCTCAGGACACCGGGGCCGGGCTCGCGGCCCGGCGGGCGCGCAGGTGGGTGCTCGCGCTCCACGCCGACACCAGGCCGGGCAGCAGCACGTGCCAAGGCAGGCGGGCGAGCACGTCGCGGCGCACGCTCAGCACGATCCGACCGGACGCGCCGCCGTCCAACCACACCACCCGCAGCGGCACGTCGCCCGCCACGTCCTCGACGGTGGCCAGCGCCACCAGGCACGACGGCAGCGCCACCCGGTGGACGCACGACTCGGCGGTGAAGCCGTCGGCGCGCAGCACCTCGTGCCGCACGAACAGGGACCGCACGGCGGCGACCAGCCGTCGTTCACCCAGGCCCGCGCGCACCTGGATGGCCATGGACTCGTACCCGGCGGTCGCGACAGGCCGTCTGGACACTCAACGCCTTCCCTCGGTTAGGTTAGGCTAACTTAGCACTAGTAGTCGTCGCCGCCGAAGAACGTTTCCTCCAGCCGGTCCGCCGTGCCCGCGAGCAGCGCCAGCGGCTCGGTGAACTCGTGGATGTCCAGGTCCGACAACGGCAACGAGTGCCGCAGCACGACGTGCTCCCCCATGATCGCCGCGCCGCACGCGATGGTCGAGTTGCCGACCTCGGCGAGGAACGCGTGCAGGTCGACGTTCGCCGCCAGCCCGATCGGCGAGGCGATCTGCACCCACTCGTGCAGCTTGTCGAGCACTTCGCGGACCAGGATGACCACCTGGGTCCGCTCGTCGTCCTCGTCGTACTGCTCGAAGTTGAACAGGATCCGGATCTCGTCCTCGTTCTCCGCGATCACGTCGTAGGTGTCGTGGACGTATGCGGCGAGGTCGCCCCAAGTGGCCATGCGATCACCCTACGGGCGCGACGGCCGCCCACACCGCATCCCCGACCAGATCCGCCGCCTCGGTCAGGTCGAGCACGCCCATCAGGTGCCGCCGGGCGCACTCGTGCGCGGGCCCCATCACCACGGCGTCCAACGCCCACAACGGGATCTCGCGCAGCTCGCCCGCCGCCATGCGGGCCGCGAACCAGCGCGCGACCGGCTCGAACACGTCCGCTTTCACCGCGGGGTCGGCGGTCGCCGGCGCGGCGTAGAGGAACCGCGCCCGGCCGGGGTGCTCGGCCACCCAGCCCAGGTACCGCGCCACCACCGCCCGCACGGCCTTCTCCGCGTCGCCGACGTCCAGCGCGGGCGCCACCGCCGCCACGCAGTGCGCGAAGCTCTCCCCGTACAGCACGGCGAACAAGCCCGCCCGGCTGCCGAAGTGGTGGTACACGCTGCCGTTGGACACCCCCGACCGCGCGGTCAGCGCGCTGATCGTGACCGCGTCGAGCCCACCCTCGTCGACCAGCGCGAGGGCCGCGTCGAGCACTGCCCGCTGACCAGTCGATCTCACCGGGCTAGAGTACCGCTCTAGAGCATCGCTCCCCTGGAGGTCGCCGTGGCCCGTTCCATCCCCGATCTGCTGCGTGAACGCGTGCGGGAGACCCCCGACGCCGAGGCGCTGCGCCACCGCACCGGGACCGAGTGGACGTCGCTGACCTGGGCCGAGGTCGGCGAGCAGGTGCGCAGGCGGGCGCTGGGCTTCCGCGGGCTCGGCGTGCGCGACGAGGCCAGGGTCGCGATCATGGCGGCCACCAGCGTGGACTGGATCCTCACCGACCTGGCCGTGCTCGCGGCGGGCGGCGTGACGACGACCATCTACCCGAGCAGCACGCCGGACGTCGTCGCGCACATCGTCCGCGACTCGGAGAGCGTGCTCGTGGTCGCCGACCCCGACCTGGCGGGCAAGGTCGACGCGAAGGTCGTCACGCCCGACTGGGAGCCCGACGAGGTCGACGGCGACTACGACGCGATGGTCGACGAGATCACCCCGGACCGGCTGGCCACGCTGATCTACACCTCCGGCACCACGGGCACGCCCAAGGGCGTCGAGCTGACCCACGACAACTGGCTCTACACCGCCGAGGCGATCCGCGAGTTGGGCGTGCTGACCCCGGAGGACCTGCACTTCCTGTGGCTGCCGATGTCCCACGCGTTCGGCAAGGTGCTCCAGGTCGGGATGCTCGCGACCGGCGCGCCCACCGCCGTGGACGGCGACGTGGACCGGATCGCGGCCAACCTGCTCGAACTGCGCCCGACCGTGGTGGCCGCCGCGCCGCGGATCTTCGAGAAGATCCACCAGCGGGTGGTGGCCTCCATGCGCGAGGCGGGCGGGGTGAAGGCGAAGCTGTTCGACTGGGCGCTGACCGTGGCCGAGCACCCGGACTGGGCGATCCGCCGCAAGGTCGCCGACAAGCTGGTGTTCAGCAAGCTGCGCGAGCGGGTCGGCGGCCGGATCAAGTACTTCGTGTCCGGCTCCGCGCCGCTGTCGCGCCCGGTCGGCGAGTTCTTCGACCGCGCGGGCATCACGATCCTGGAGGGCTACGGCCTGACCGAGTCGTCGGCGGCGTCGTTCGTGAACCGGCCCGGCGCGAACAAGCTCGGCACGGTCGGCAAGCCGCTGGTCGGCACCGAGGTCCGCATCGCCGACGACGGCGAGGTGCTGATCGGCGGGCGCGGCATCATGCGCGGTTACCACGGTCTGGCGGACGAGACCGCCGAGACGTTGCGGGACGGGTGGCTGCACACCGGCGACATCGGCGAGCTGGACGAGGCCGGCCGGCTGCGCATCACCGACCGGAAGAAGGAGCTGATCAAGACCTCCGGCGGCAAGTACGTCGCGCCGCAGGCGGTGGAGGGCCTGGTCAAGGCGAACAGCCCGTACATCGGCAACGTGCTCGTGCACGGCGACGGCCGCAACTACTGCGTCGCGCTGGTCACCCTCGACGCCGACCTCGCGCCCGCCGACCTCGACGCGGACGCCGAGGTCGGCCGGGCCGTGTCGGCGGCGAACGAGAAGCTGGCGCGGCACGAGACGATCAAGAAGTTCGCCGTGCTGCCGAAGGACTTCTCGGTGGACGACGGCACGCTCACGGCGAGCCTGAAGATGCGGCGCAAGGAGATCGAGGGGCGCTACAAGGACGTGCTGGACGGCTTGTACTCCTGAGCCAGGGGTGCGCGGGCGGGCCGGTGCGCCACCGCGATGGCCCACACCGCCGCCACCAGCACGGCCACCACCTCGGTCAGCACCAGCAGGCGTTCGACGTACCCGAGCGGGATCACCCGCCACCAGGACGTGCCGACGACCGCGTTCACGCCGATCGCGTACAGGATCGGCGTGAACGCCAGGGCGGACAGCACGCCGAACCGGAACGTCCACCGGGCGTGCGCGCCCCACTCCGGGTCGCGCCGCCACGGTCGGGCCAGCATCATCGCGGCGATCGGGAGCGCGACGAACGCGAGCAGGCTGCCGAACCGGTGGATGCTGCCGCTCATGCTCGGGCCGATCGCCCAGTTGTTCTTGGGGAAGATCACCACCAGGGTCAGCCCGACCGACCACGCGGCGAACGCCGCCGAGCCCACCGAGTTCCACTTCGCCACACCGCGCCGCACCAGCACCGCCAGGATCGCCGCGGAGCCGAACACCAGCAGCAGGACGGCGGTGTCGAACACCCAGCGCTGCGGCCCGAGGGCGTACTCGCTGATGGTGCGGCGGAGGTGTCTGGTGGAGTCGCCCAGCCGGTACAGGTCCATCCCGCCGACGAGGGCGACGGTGAGGACGACGGCGACAGCGCCCGCGAGGGCGACGAAGCGGGCCGGGGAACGGGTCGGGGCGAGTTCGGCGGTCAGCACAACGGACAGAACGGACGGCGACCGGCGTGTTGTTCCGGGCCGGGCGGATCGACAGCTCGTCGACAGCGGACCGGCTCGGCGACACCCGGAACTCGATCACTCGACCGGGCGAAGAGTGCAACCTGTGACAACCCGAATCGCATGTCTCCCGTTAGCCGGATAAAACGGCCGGCCCGGCGGCGACCACGGGTGGGCAGGCACGGCACGCCGGTCGGTGCGAAGTTGCGGGCGTCGATGGAAGTTGCGGGCGTCGATGGGAGCGCCGGACGACAGCGCCGGACGACAGCCGGACTGGCGCCGGACGACAGCCGGACCTCAGCTGGACTGGCGGACCACCAGCGTCGGCGCGAACACGACGGAGCTGACCGGGCGGTCCGGGCGTTCGACCCGCTGCACCAGCAGGCGGGCCATCTCGGCGGCCATGTCCTCCACCGGCTGGCGCACCGTGGTCAGCGGCGGGTCGCACTCGACGGCCGGGCTGCTGTCGTCGAAGCCGACCACCTTGAGGTCCTCGGGCACCCGCCGTCCGCCGTGGCGCAGCACCGGCAGCGCGCCGGTCGCCATCAGGTCCGAGGCGACGAACAGGCCGTCCACCTCGGCGTCCACCAGGCGCCGTGCCGCCTCGGCGCCGCCCTCTCGGGAGAAGTCGCCCTCGACCACCACCGCCTCGGGCAGGCCGTGCCGGGCGACCGCGTCGCGGAAGCCGCGCAGCCGGTCCTGGCCGGCGGGCGTCTCCAGCGGGCCGGTGATGGTGGCCAGCCGGCGGCACCCCGAGGCGACCAGGTGGTCGGCGGCCAGCCCGGCCCCGGCGGCCTGGTCGACGTCGACGTAGGTGATCGACATCGGCCGGACCGGGCGGGCGGCCAGCACGACCGGCAGGTTCGCCTCGATCAGCTGCCGGGGCAGCGGGTCGGCGTCGTGGGTGTGGATCAGGATCACGCCGTCCAGCCGGTGCTGCCGGATGTCGTCCACCACCTCGCGGTGATCACCCGTGGTCAGCACCAGCTGCACGCCGAGCGGCCGGATCACCGGCAGCACGCCGCTGACCACCCGGCCGAAGTACGGGTCGTGCACGGTGCGCCCCTCCTCCGGCAGGACGAGCCCGATGGCTCCTGCCCTGCGCGTGACGAGCGAACGCGCCGCGCGGTTGGGCGTGTACCCGGTCGTGGAGATCGCCTTCTCCACGACTTGGCGCAGCTCACGGTCCACCGTGGCGACCCCGTTGACGACCCGGGACACCGTGGCCCGGGAAACCCCCGCGATCCGCGCGACCTCTTCCAACGTGACTGGTCTGCGGTCCACGTCAGCCTTTATACCGGGGGTGCGGCCACGCCGAAGCGTGACCGCACCCACCCGTCACTGGTAGACGCGGACGTAGTCGACCAGCATGCGCTGCGGGAAGACCGTGGTGGCGTCCGGCGGGCCGGGCCAGTCACCGCCCACCGCGTTGTTGAGCAGGATGAAGAACGGCTTGTCGAACACCCACGGGCCGCGGGTCGCCTCCACCGTCGCCTTGTCGATGGTGAGGACGGTCACGTCGTCGATGCTGAACACCATGCCCTTGCTGTTCCAGTCGACCCGGAACACGTGGAACGCGTTGGCGTAGTCCTGGCCGATGTCCCTCATCGCCCCGATCCCGCCCCCGCCGAAGTAGGCCGGGCCGTGGATCGTCTGGTACGCGGTGTTCGGCTCGCGGCCCAGGTGCTCCATGATGTCGATCTCACCGCTCGCGGGCCACGGCGTGCCCTTGAAGATGTCCGTGCCGAGCATCCAGAACGCGGGCCACAGGCCCTTGGTGCCCGACACCCGGACGCGGGCCTCGAACCGGCCGTAGGTCCACGACGCCTTGCCCTCGGTGATGATCCGGGCCGAGGTGTACTGGCACGTGCCGCTGCCGCTGACCGGGTCGACCGGGCACGCCGAACCCGGCGTGACCTCCCGCCTGGCCTCCAGCACCATGTTCCCGGCGCCGTCGGTGAATGCGTTGCGGTTGTCGGTGTAGTACTGCAGCTCCGCGTTCTGCCCGGTGCCGGTCTCCGGCCGCCACTTGCCCGCGTCCGGCCGCGTGCCCGCGGGCGCGTTGAACTCGTCGCTCCACACCAGCCGCAGCGGGTTGCCGGGGTCCGGGGCCTGCGGTGGCGGCGTGGGGCTGCCGCCGGTGCCGTAGACCTGGAACTCCCACAGCGAGTAGCCGTACTGGCCGCTGCGCTTGGTCAGGTTCACCCGGACGTACCGACCGGTACCGGTCACGGTGAACGTCTGCTTGAACCCGGTGCCGTTGGTGACGGTGTGGATCGTGGTCCAGCTCGACGCGGTGGCCGAGGTCTGGATCTCGAACCCGGTGGCGAACGCCGGGTCCCACTGCACCACGACCTTGCTGACCTGCGCCGTCGCGCCCAGGTCGACGTAGATCCAGCCCGGGTCGACCCAGCCGGTGGTGGGGCTGGTGGCCCAGCGGGTGGCCGGGTTGAAGTCCAGCGCCTTGGCGGGCGTGCACTGCGCGCAGTGGCCGTCGTCCTGGAACGACGAGGCGAACGCGGGCTTGTTGTAGGACAGCAGCTGCTCGCCGGGCGGGTTGCCACCGGTGGTCCCGGTGCGCACGGCGAACTCCCACAGCGACACGCCGTACTGGGTGGCGCGTGCCGTGGTGTGGACCCGGACGTAGCGGCCGGTGCCGGTGAAGGTGACGTTCTGCGTGCCGCCCGCGCCGGTGGTGGTCTGGTGCACGGTCGTCCACGCCGAGCCGTCGTCGGAGACCTGGAGCTGGAAGGCCGTGGCGTACGCGGCCTCCCACTGCAGCGTCGCGCCGCACACCTCGCGGCTCGTGCCCAGGTCGACCCGCAGCCACTGGGGGTCGCTGAACGCGCTCGACCAGCGGGTGCCGGCGTTGCCGTCGACCGCCGAGGCGGCGGTGAACGGGCTGCCGGTCTCCACCGACGACGCGGTGACGGGTGCGTTCAGGGCCGCGTTGGCCGTGCCGCACTCGGCCGCCTGTGCTGCGGTGACCGGCACGACCAGGGCGGTGAGCAGGGCGAACGCCGCGCCGAGCCGGATCGGGGCCCTCATGGGCGGCCGTCCGCGCCGCACTTGATGATCGGGTTGATGCAGTCGCGCACCCGGCGGGCGAGTTCGGCCTCCGGCCAGGCGTTGAAGAAGTCGCCGTGCATGGTGAAGCCCGGTCCCGAGGCGAGCCGGAACCGCGACGGGTCGCCGCTGACCGGGTAGCGCAGCACCTGGCGCAGCTTCGGCACCGGCACCGGGTGGGTGGACGGGCAGTCCGCGTTGACCGGGTACGCCATGTGGCTCTTGTGGTCCGCCGAGTCCAGGTCGCGGCCGTTCCAGCACTGCGGGAAGTCCAGGTAGGACTCGAGCATGGTGCCCGACGGGCAGTTCACGAAGTCCTTGGACGCGCCGACGTGCCCGGCGTGCAGGCAGGACCAGCGGGAGATCGTGCTCGCGTCGGGCTGGGTGGCCTTGGCGTTGCCCGCCACGATCCGCAGGCCGAGCGGGAACGGCTGGATGCGCGCGATCACGTCGTCGCGCACGCCCTCGCCGAGGTAGTAGAACGTGGTGCCGGTCGGCTCGACGGGCTGGTTGTCGGCGTACAGGGTGGGCACCCAGTACGAGGACAGGTCGACGCCCGGGTTGCAGTTGCTCCGGCCGGCCAGCAGCGACTGGACGGTGGAGTGGGCGTTGGTGGTGGTGTTGCCGAAGAAGCTGTGCATGTGCGAGCCGCCGGGGAGGTTCGGCGCGACGATCGGGTCGTCCGGCAGGCGGTGGCTGTACGGGCAGTCCGCGAGGAACTCGGCGACCCGCACGATCGGGCCGCTGGAGTTCGTGACGCCGAACACCTGGAACTCCCACAGCGACACGCCGTACTGGGTGGCGCGGGCGGTGGTGTAGACGCGGACGAACCGGGTGGTGGCCGAGACGGTCAGGTTCTGCACGCCGACGTTGCCGGACGCGGTGGCGATGGTGGTCCAGGTGTTGCCGTCGGCCGAGGTCTGGAGCTGGAACGAGCGCGCGTAGGCGGTCTCCCAGTTCAGCGTGACCTGGCTGATGGCGGTGGACGCGCCGAGGTCGACCCGGATCCACTGGGGGTCGGCCGCGGCGCTCGACCAGCGGGTGCCGGCGTTGCCGTCGACGGCGGCGGAGGCGGGCGTGCCGCCGTTCTCGGTGGAGGAGGCGGTGACGGGTTTGCCCTGGGACAGCAGTTCCGGCGCCGCCGAGGCGGGAGAGGTGACGAAGGTCAGCGCGGACGCGGTGAGTGCCGCGACGGCGAGTGTGGTGACCAGACGACGCCATCGGCGAATGGTGGGGATCACGACTCCCCTTTCGAAGGGCGTTGCAGGGAGGGTTCAGAGAGCGCTCTCACAGCGGAACGTAAGACGGCCCCCTGTGTCAGTCAAGGAAAGCAGCCGGTTCCGGTCATCCCGGAACACCGACCCAGAGAGCGCTCTCTGACCTGAGCGTCGAACTCGCGGCGGGTGCGTCGGGCGTTCAGGACAGGCGGGCGGCGGGTGGGAGGGCGGCCGGGGAGGCGGTCGGCCAGGCCAGCGGGTCGGGGCCCAGGGCCCACAGCTCGGCCACCTGGAGCACGCACCACGGGGAGACGGGACGGGCGCCGGCCAGGACGGCCGGGGCGAACTCGGCCCACGGCGCCCACTCGAACGAGTCGACCTCGTCCGGGTTCGGCGCCGGGTCGCCGGAGACCAGGCCCCGGAACACCGGGCACATCTCGTTCTCCGTGACGCCGTTCTCCATCACCGCCCGGTAGCGGAACGCGGGCAGCACCAGGTCGAGGGTGACGTCGGCCAGGCCCAGTTCGTCCGCGAGCCGCCGCGACACGGCCGACGCCATCGGCTCGTCGGGCGCCGGGTGGCCGCAGCACGAGTTGGTCCACACACCCGGCCACGTCTTCTTGTGCAGCGCGCGACGGGTCAGCAGCAGCCTGCCCTCCGCGTCGAACAGGTACGACGAGAACGCCAGGTGCAGCGGGGTGGACGCGTGGTGCACGGAAGCCTTGTCGGCCACGCCGATCCCGGCACCGGACTCGTCCAGGAGCACGACTTGTTCCACGGCGCCCACCCTGCCACACCCGCGATCATCGCGCGTCGGCGAGGACCCTGGGGTCGCGCACGAGCTTGCCGCTCGGCGTGCGCGGCAGGGCCCGCAGCACGTGCACCCGCCGCGGCAGCTTGTACTCGGCCAACCGCTCGGCGCACCACGCGGCCACGTCGGCCGCGGTCAGCGAGTCGGACGTGGTCGACACGTACCCCTCGACCGCCGCGTCGTGCACCGCGATGGCCTCGCCGACCAGCGGGTGCGCCCGCAGCGCCGCCTCCACCTCGGTCAGGTCCACGGTGAAGCCGTGCACCATGACCACCGAGTCGGCCCGGCCCAGCAGCCTCAGGTTCCCCCGGGCGTCGAACTCGCCCCGGTCACCCGTCCGGAACCACCCGTCCAGGTAACGGTCGGGGTGGCCACCGTCCAGGTACGGCGACTGGTCCAGCGCCACCTCGACCAGGCCGTCGCGCACCCGGATCGTGGTGTCGGACAACGGCTTGCCCACCGACGGCCGGCTCGCGCCCGTCACGTCCATGGTCAGCGCGCCGGTCTCGGTGGTGCCGAAGCACTCCCCGACCGGGAAGCCGTAGGCGGCGGCGAACCGCTCGGCCACGTCGGGCCGCATCAGCTCGCCGCCCGCGAACGCGCCGCGCACCGTGCGCAACGCCGAGCGGTCGGGCGCGGAGGCGAGCAGGTCGAAGTGCAGCGGCACGCCGGTGATGAAGTCGACCTCGTGGCGGGCGGCGGTGGCGAGGACGTCCGGCGGTGCGGACGGCGTCCGGGCGAACACCAGGTGCACGCCCGCGGCCAACGCGTGCAGCAGCCCGCCCATCAGGCCGAAGCTGTGCGCGGTGGGGCCGAGCATCAGCAGCCGCTCGCCGCGTTGCGGCATGCCCTCGGCCGCGCCGAACCGCAGCACCTCGCGGATGATCGACTCGGTGCTGCGGCCGACGACCTTCGGCCGCCCGGTGGAGCCGGAGGTGAACTGGACCAGCCGGTGCCGCGTGGCGGCGGGCTCGCCTTCCGGCCGCCGTCGGACGACCGGCTCGTACCGCTCGCGGTAGGCGCCGGTGAACGAGGGCTCGGCGCGCACGACGAACTGCGGCCCGGTCAGCCCGAACACCACCTCGACCTCGGACGGGGTGAGCCGGTGGTCGATCGAGATCACCCTGGCGCCGAGGCTCCACAGCGCCAGCACCACGGTCGGCTGGGTGAAGCTCGGGGGCACTTGCACCACGACCGTGCTGCCCTCACCCACCCCGGCGGCGGCGAACCGGCCCGCTTCGGCGGCGACCGAGGCGCGCAGGGCGCCGTGGGTCACGGTGTGGTCGTGGCTGAACACCGGCACGTCGTCGCCGTGGCGGCGCAACAGGTCGGTGACGAACTCGCGCATCTTGGCTCAGGTCTCCTTGCAGAACTCGCCGATGGGGATGCCCACGTGCCGCTGCTCGGTCGCGATATAGCCGAGCAGCTCGTCACCGCGCCGCAGCTCGGTGACGTTGCGGACCTTCCCGCCGGGGCCGAGCACCCGCACGTGCCAGTCGTCCTGCACGGTGAGGCTCACCTCGACGCCCTCGGGCGAGTGCGCGGTGATGGTCAGGATCGGGCGTGATTCGAGCTTGGCCCGGCCGACGGTGAGCTTGCGGGTGCGACCCTCGGAGTTGACGGCGAGCACCGTGCTGCCCGAACGCAGTTCGGACAGGTAGTTGGTGCGGTTGTCCGGGCCGAGCACGTAGGAGTGCAGGGCGCCGGCGTTGACCCGGAACGGCCGGGTCGGCATGTAGGGCAGCGGGTGGGTCTCGCTGCAGCAGAGGATGAAGCCGGAGGAGAACGAGCCGACGAGGATGCCCTCGTCCTCCTGGAAGTGCGAGGCGGTGTCGACGCAGACGCGGTCGCCGAGGCCGTTGTGGGTGATGCCCTCGACGGTGAGCGTGGTGAGGTTCAGCGGCGGCGTGGTCGCTTCCAGGAGCCTGGCCAGCTTGAACACGTCGTTGGCGTCGCGCGGGGCCATGAGTACGCCGTCGGAGCCGTGCTCCAGCACGTCGAGCACGATCGCGGCCTCTTCGAGGTCGGCCACGACGGTGATCAGCTTGCCGGGCGCGCCGTCGGCGGCGGCGATGACGATCTCCAGCGGGATCTTCGTCGGATCGGCGAACGCGACCACGGTGTGCCCGAGCCGCACGGCCGCGGCGCACGCGAGCTTGAGCGTGCGGTCGTCGCGGACCTGCACGAACGCGGCGTCGGTGGTGAGCCGCTCCAGCGCGTCCTGGTCGTCGACGACCACGGTGACCAGGTGCTGGCCGTCGACCGCCGAGTCGGCGACGAGCACCCGGGTGATCGTGGGCGGCAGCGCGTCCAGCAGCGCCGGGTCGTCGGAGACGACGCCGGCGAGGCGGGCGTGCACGGCGGCGTCCACGACGGCTTCGCGGTGGGCTTCGGGGACGGGTCGGAGGTCGATCCAGGCGAACTTCAACGGTTCTCCAAGGGGTGAGAGCCCGATCGGCGTGCGGACGGGCCGCCGCCGGTCGGAGGACCGGCGGCGGCCGTTGGCGACAAGCTCATGACGTGGCCACGACGCCCGTCATGGCGCGGACGAGGTCCGCTTCGGTGTCGTCGTGGACGATCGAGGCCAGTTCCGCGACCAGCGACATGGGCGCGGGCGCGGTGAACACGCGGCGGCCGACGGCCAGGCCGGCGCAGCCGACCGCCATCGCGGTGCGGGCGTGCTCGACCACGCTGCCGTCGGTGGCGGGACCGCCCGCGACGAGCACCGGGATCGGGCAGCTGGCGATCACGTCGGCCATCCGCTGGGCGGGCCGCGCGAGGTTGGTCTTGACGATGTCCGCGCCGAGGTCGACCGCGATGTTGACCACGTGCGCGAGCAGCGCGGGGTCGTTCGGGTCGGCGATGCGCGGCCCGCGCGGGTAGGCCATGGCGATCAGCGGCACGTTCCACTCGTCGCACGCCTTGGCGACCACGCCGAGGTCGGCGAGCTGCCGCTCCTCGGTGTCCGAGCCGATGTTGACGTGCACGCTCACCGCGTCGGCGCCCAGCCGCAGCGCCTCGTCGACCTCGCCGACGATGACCTTGGCGTTGGTGTCGGCGGCGTGCGCGGTGCCCGCGCTGAGGTGCACGACCAGCGCGCAGCCGGCGAGCACGTCCGGGTCGATCGTGCGCACCCGTCCTTTGTGGACGATGATGGCGTCGGCGCCGCCGACGACGACCGAGTCGATGAGCTCGTGCCACCGGTCGCGCGGCACCACCGGACCGTCCGAGACGCTGTGGTCGAGCGGGACGAAGAGGTACCTGTCGTCGCGCGGACGGGAAAGGCGTCGCAGTCGCAACGCTTTCGCCATGTCGCTCACACCTCCCCGGTGTTCGGTGCCGGCCTCCCAGCAGGGTGGTCGAACCGGTGAGCGCGGCGGGAGGTGTGAGGTTGCGATAACTCACCAGTTATGCACCTGTTGGAGCAACGGGCGGGGGTGCTTGCCGACGCGGAGCCCTCCCGAGGACCGCAAGCGCGGTCGGTGTCCGGTTCGTCTCGTTGCCCTAGGCTGCCGCAGTGAACATGGAGCTCAGGCATCTCCACGTCGTGCTGACCGTGGCGGAAGCGGGCAGCATCAGCCGAGCCGCCTCACTGCTGAAGATCGCGCAGGCCGGGTTGACCGCGCAGTTGCGGCGCATCGAGCGGGGCTTCGGTGGTCCGTTGTTCCTGCGGCGCACCGACGGCGTCGAGCTGACCGAACTCGGCCGCCACGTCGTGCTGCGATCCCGCGACCTGGTGGAACGGTTCGACGACCTGCTCGTCACCGCGCGCAAGCTGGCCGCGGAGAGCGACGTGACGGGCATCCGGCTCGGCGGTGTGGCGGGTTCGCTGACGCCGTTGCTGGTCGGCGTGGTGCGCTCGCTGCTGCCGACGCACCAGCAGACCACCCACCTCGAGCGCACCAGCGACGCCGTGCTCGACCTGGTGCGGACCGGGAAGCTGGACCTCGCGCTGGTCACGGAGTTCCCCCAGAGTCCACTGCGGATCCCCGAACAGGCCGACTGCCGGACCGTCGTGACGGAACCGATGCTGGTCGGCCTCGCGGTGGGGCACCGGTTGTCGGCGCGAAACGAGATTCGGCTGTCCGAACTGGCCGACGAGGAGTGGGCGGTGCCCGACGAGAGCTACGGCGGCGGGCGGTTGAACCTGCACCTGGCGTGCGAGGCGGCCGGGTTCACGCCGCGCTGCGCGCACTTCGGGGTCGACCCGGCGTCGGCCGCGGAACTGGTGCGCTCGGGCCACACCGTGGCGTGCTTCTTCCCGACCGGGCACGACTTGCCCGGCGTGCTGCTGAAGCCGATCGTGGGCAACCCGGTGCACCGGCGGGTGACGGTGGTGTGGCGGCGCGACTGCCCGGCGGCCGAGTACGTCGACGAGCTGCACGCGGCGCTGTTGCGCGCCTACCAGGAGCGGATCTGGGCGCACGGTCCGCGCACGGCGAAGCTCTCCGCCACCGGGCTGAGCGTGGCGGCCAGCTGAGTTCCGGACCGGACGCTCCCGGCGTCGGGGTCCCGGGCCGTGGGCCTGGGTGCCGCCCAGCACTGGCCCACGGCCCGGAGTCTCACCGGTCGTCCCGGCGGGGTGAAGTTAACGGTCTGCGGTAAAGCGGCGCCTAAACGCGCAGCGCTTCGCGGTACAGCTCGCGCAGCCGCGGTCCCGGCGGCACGCCGAGCTCGTCGGCCAGCGTGCGGCGGACGTCCTGGAAGACGCGCAGCGCCTCGGTGCGCCGGCCGCAGGACAGCAGCGCCGTCATGAGCTGCTGGCGCAGGGTCTCCGAGAACGGGTGCTCGGCGACCAGCTGCGTCAGCGCCTCCACCGCCTGGGCGTGCCTGCCCAGCGCCAGGTCGGTCCCGATGGCCGCTTCGAGGGTGGCCAGGTGGTGCGCCTCCAGCGGCGCGCAGAGCCAGGCGCGCAGCGGTTCGGACTCCGCGCCGGCCAGGGGCGTGCCGCGCCACAGGGCCAGCGCCGTGGTGTAGAGGTCGCGCCGGTGTCTCAGGTCGGCGGTGACGGCGGCTCGCGCGGTCAGGCGGCGGAACCGCAGGGCGTCCACCTGGTCCGGTTCGGCCCGCAGCACGTACCCGCCGTCCTGGTGCGTCACCGGCACGCCCTCGCCGCGCAGGACCGAGATGTGCACCTGGAGCGACTTGCGGGCGCGTGGCGGCAGGTCCTCGCCCCACACCAGGTCGAGCAGCCGGTCCACCGGCACCCGCTTGCCGCAGTGCGCCGCGAGCACCGCCAGGACCTGGCCCGGCTTGCGCCGCAACGCCCTCGGCTCCGCGCCGTCGCGCCGGACCTCGACCGGGCCCAGGATCCGCAGTTCCACTCCGACCCCCAGTCGCGTTGAACTTTAACGAATAGATCTGCGACTGTGACGAGCAGTTTCGCGCGATGGTTCCGCCGGACGGACGACTCAGCGGGCGTCCTCGTCGCGCGCGCTGAAGCGCTCGGCCATCTCCACGTCCCACCAGGCGGCGAAGAACTGGAAGTCCGCCTCGCCGTCGTTGACCAGCTGGTGCTCCTCGTACGGGCGGAAGTGCACGATGTCGCCCGCCGCGAACGGCAGCCTGCCCTCGTCGACGACGATCTCGGCCTCACCGGACACGGCCACCCAGACCTCGTGCTCGCGGTGGGAGTGGGTGCTCGACGCCGCGCCCGGCTGCACCACGCACCACGAGCCGTCGAACGGCGCGTTCACCAGCGGCCACGGCATGAGCCTGCGGGCCACCAGCCCGCTGTCCCGGACCAGTTCCCGCGGGTCGAGTCGGCGCATCTCCACGGCTACCGCCCCACCACGGCGGCAGGCTCCACGTGTCCCACGGTGCTCTCCCAGGCGCCGACCGGAATCCGACGTTGTCGACGGCGAACTCTCGGCGTGGCCGCCGGAGGTTGTCGCCACGGCACGTCGGGGCGGAAACCCATTGCCACCGAACGGCCTACCGCCAGAACCTATCGACCACCGTGCGCGACGGCCACACGCTGGGGCGCGCACATTCGCCACGAGTGCCCGACGAGTTCGGTCACCGGTTCGCCGTCCACCTCCGCCGGCGCGCGTCCGACCCGGTCGTGCCGCAGGTCGGAGGGTGCGGGCAGGCCGGACCCGGTCGGCCGGGTCGCCACCGGCGCGGCCCGCTCGCCCTTCGGGAACGCGAAAGCCCGGAGTGCCGACCGATCAGCGGTCCGCGTGCCGCAGCACGCTCTCCACCTCCGTGCGGAACGCGTTGACGCCGTCCTCGCCCTCGGGCGCGCCGTGCGCTTGCAGCAGGTGCAGCAACGCCACGCCGCTCGCGGACCGGCGGGACAGCGCGCGGAACGAGAACGCCGCCTCGTAGACGGTGACCGCCGTGGCCAGCGCCGCCGCGGCCGTCGCCAGGAACGCCCACAGCGCGCGCCGCCCGTCATCGGCGACGGCCACCGCGCCCAACGCCGCCGCCGCGGTGAACAGCAGCACCGACAGGCTCGTGGTCCACCGGCGTGCGGCGGTGTAGCGGGCCTGGGCCTGCTCGAACCCGGCGAGCCGTTCGCCGACCCGGTGGCGCAGGTAGGCGCGGAGGAACTGCTCGCGGTGGTCGTGGACCACCGTCGGCCGGGCGGACGATCCGGGACGGGTCATGTGCGGCTCACCGCTTCGTGCCGGAGCCGCGCCACGGCCGTCGCCAACTCGCGGGCGCGCTCGTCGCGCTCGGCGTCGTCGACGGCCGGTGGTGCGGCCAGGTGGTCGAAGTACAAGGCGCGCAGCTGCTCGGCCCGGACCTTGGCGTCGGGGTCGTCGCCGGACCGCGCCACGACCGCGAGCACCGCCGCCGCCGCGCCGGACACGGCCAGCAGCACACCGGGCCACGGCTCGTCCCGCAGCCAGACCTGCAGCGCGGCGGACACCGTGGTGCCGAAGCCGGCGGCGATGGCGAGCACCACGAGCAGGCGGGCGCGTTCGCGCGACCGGAGGGCGGCGACCTCGCACTCGTGCAGCACGGGGGCCACCACCTGGTTCGCCTCGTGGATCGCGTCGGCGAGCAGCGGGTAGTCGAGCACGTAGCCGGGGTCGATCACGGGGTGCGGCTCGGGCGCCCGGAACGGCACCCGCGGCCACACGGCGGGCGGCGGCACGTCGGCGTGCAGCTTCGCGCCGGGCCGGTTGCCCAGCACCCGCCGCACCACGGCCACCACCTTGTCCGCGCCTTCGTCCAGGTGCACGAGCGCGACCTGGCCGCTGCGCACCAGCACCGCGAGGTCGTCGTCGCGCTCGGCGGGGTCGGCCTGCGCGCTCCCGGCCGCGGACGGGGTCGGCGCGGTGGCGGCGGGGGCCGCGGGAACAGAAGCAGCGGGGAAGGTGGTCGCGGGGAAGGGACCGGCGGCGTCCTTCGCGCTCCCGCTCCCGCTCCCGGTCCCGGTCTCGGTCTCGACGGCGGCGACCTCGGCGGCAGTGCCCTTCACACCCGCGGTCCCGGCGGCAGTGCCCTTCACGCCCGGGATCTCGGCGGCAGTGCCCTTCACACCCGCGATCTCGGCGGCGGCGGCCTGCACGCCCGCGGCTCCGGCGGCGGCGACCTTGGCAGCGGCGCCCGTGACGCGCGCGACTTCGGCATCGGCCGGCGGGGACCCACCGCCCGCGACCGCGCCGGGCGTGCCGGGCGTGCCGGTCTGGCGCTCACCGCCGGCGATCACGCCAGGCTGAGGCGCGCCGCCCGCGATCACGCCCGGCTGGGGTACACCCCCTACGACCACCCCGGGCTGGGGCGCACCGCCCGCGATCTCGTCGGCCAACCCTCCCGTGCCCGCGAGCACCAGCAGCGGCCGGTCGCGGCCCAGGTGGTCGACCAGCGCGGCCCGCGCGCCCTCGCCGCCGCCGATCAGCAGCGCGAGCGCCGGGCGCTTCGACCCGGTGACGGCGTCCACCGCGCGGAACAGCGCGGGCAGTTCCTCGCCCCACTTCGACCCCGGCACGAGCACCGCCGTGTCGTGGTTCACGTTGAGCCGTACCTCACCGTCCGCGGGCTCCGCGTCCTCCGCGGCCACCCGCCCGGACGGCGCGACGCCGACCAGCCGCGGCCACCGGCCGTCCAACGACTCGGCGGCCAGGCCGACCAGGTGCGTCACGCCGACGTCGGCGCCCGCCGTGACCACGACCGCGTCCGCTCCGGCCGCCGCCGCGAGCACCGAGCGCAGCACCGGGAGCACGGCGGCGGCGAGTTCGGTGCTCAGGGCGTCGGCCGAGCCGAACACCGCCAGGACCGGGCGCCCGCGCGGCAGGCCGAGGGCACGCGCCCGGATGTCGGCGTCGGGATGGGCCAGTCGCCGCACCCGTGGGCCGGTACCCGCTGTAGGCATGCCGGGCACCCTAGCGGTGGCTCACGTGAATTTCACCCGTCCGAGGTCGGATTTCACCGCAGGTAGAGTGCTGGACGTGTCGATTGACCCCGCCGAACTGGAAATCGCCCTACGGGTGCTCGCCCAAGTGGACGAACTGGACACCGAGCACCCGGACGCGGTAGCCGTCCGCCGGGCCACCGCCGGCATCTGGAAGAGCCTGCGCAAGCGCCGCAAGGCCGACCGCCGGGCCTCGGTCACGGCCGCCGACCGCGCCGTCATCGAGGCGACCGCGACCGGCTCGCCGTCCCGCATCGACGACGAGACCCGCGGCCTGCTGCTGCGCGAGCCGGAACCCGGCGCGAAGGCGGGCACGCTGCTGCGCGCCCGGTCCTGCTACACGTGCAAGAAGCGGTACACCGAGGTGGACGCCTTCTACCACCAGCTGTGCCCGGACTGCGCGGCGCTGAACCGGGCCAAGCGCGACCAGGGCGCGGACCTGACCGGCAAGCGGGCCCTGCTCACCGGCGGCCGGGCCAAGATCGGCATGTACATCGCGCTGCGGCTGCTGCGCGACGGCGCGCACACCACCATCACCACCCGGTTCCCGCGCGACGCGGTGCGCCGCTTCGCGTCCATGCCCGACAGCGCCGACTGGCTGCACCGGCTGCGCGTGGTCGGCATCGACCTGCGCGACCCGGCCCAGGTCGTGCAGCTGGCCGACTCGGTGGCCGCCGCCGGGCCGCTCGACATCCTGATCAACAACGCCGCGCAGACCGTGCGCCGCTCGTCGAACGCCTACGCGCCCCTGGTGGCGGCCGAGTCCGCCGCGCTGCCCTCGGGACCCTTGCCCGAGCTGGTGACGTTCGGGCACACCACGTCCGCGCACCCGGTGGCGCTGGCGGGCACGCTGGCCGACACCATCCCCGCGGTCACCGCGCTGGCGCTGACCGCCGGGTCCAAGGAGATCGACGCGGGCGGCCTGGTGCCCGACGAGGCGCCGGTCAACAGCTGGGTGCAGCGGGTGGACGAGGTCGACCCGGTGGAGCTGCTGGAAGTGCAGCTGTGCAACAGCACCGCGCCGTTCATCCTGATCTCCCGGCTGCGCCCGGCGATGGCCGCCTCGCCCGCGCGCCGCAAGTACGTGGTCAACGTCTCGGCGATGGAAGGCCAGTTCAGCCGCGCCTACAAGGGACCGGGCCACCCGCACACGAACATGGCCAAGGCCGCGCTGAACATGCTGACCCGCACCAGCGCGGAGGAGATGCTGACCGAGGACGGCATCCTCATGACCGCCGTCGACACCGGCTGGATCACCGACGAACGGCCGCACCCGACCAAGATGCGGCTGGCCGCCGAGGGTTTCCACGCGCCGCTGGACCTGGTCGACGGCGCGGCCAGGGTGTACGACCCGATCGTGCGCGGCGAGCTCGGCGAGGACCTGTACGGCTGCTTCCTGAAGGACTACGCGCCCGCGCCCTGGTGAGCCGTTCGCCGCAACCGTTCACCTCAGCGTCGACCGCGACCGCCCCGCGCATTCCCCGCCGGCACCAACGTGAATGGGCCGAACGGGGTGCGGCGGTTAACGGAACCGCGTCCGTGTGCGACTCTCCGTCGGTAGGCTGAAGCTTTCGCTAGGCCGCCGCGAGGCGACGGGGGTGGGCATGGACGGCGGGCGGGCCGGTCGAGCCGCCGCACTGCCGCGCGTGACCGGGCCGGTGGCGCCGTGGTGACCGAGCCCCGCGTCAACCCGTTCCCGCTGCCGGGCTGGGAGAGCACGCCGATGCGCCCGCTGCGCCCGTGGCACCGGCCGGCGCACCGCGACTACTACGTGCCCGTCGACGGCACCGAAGAGGCGTTCGACCAGTTCCGGCAGGAGATGGGCGACCTCGGCGTGCTGCTGGAGTACGGCCGCCTCGCGCTGGTCACCGGCGAGTCCGGGTGCGGCAAGACCGCGTTGGTCAACCGGTGCGCGGACTGGGTCGTCGGCGAGCTCGCGCGGCGGGACATGCGCGGCCTCGTGCTCGACCTGACCGGCTGCCTGCCGACCGACCAGGAGCTGTCCATCGACCAGCGCACCGCCGAGGTGTGCGACCGGATGTTCGACCTGCTCGTGGACGACGGCGCGCTGCGCCAGGAGAGCGAGGACCGGCTCGACGCCGTCCGGGACGTGCCGCGCCGCGTGTTCCCCCGCCTCGGGCAGGCGCTGCGCGAGGACGTCGCGCTGATCGTGCTGCTGCCGAGCCCGAACGAGCTGGTGGACGAGGTGATCCGCTACGCGCGGACGCTCAACAGCGCGAAAGTGCTGTTCCTGACCGAATCCGCGTACCTGAGCACGGACGAGGTGGCCGATGTCGTGCGGCAACTGGAAACCTGGGTCCCGCCGATCACCCTGCACGTCGGTCCGCTCGACACCGGTGACGCGCAGCGATTCGCCGAAGACCGGCTGTCTCGTCACGCGGAAGCGGGAACTTATCCACGGATGAGTGATGACGCGATCGAATTGGTGGCGAAGCACTGCCAATCGGTCGCCATGCTGCAGAGATTCTTACATGGCACGTACGAACACAAACGTGAAGCGGGACTAGGCTACACCGAGGCCGATCTGGTGACCGTCGAGGACATCAGGGCGTTCTTGAACACGAAGTCCCGGAATGGACCGGTGAATGGGCCATGAGCGACCGCAGCGATCTCCCGCCCTCGCGGAAGAACCCCTTCTCGCCGATGGCGGTCGCCCGGATCACGGACTTCGACGCCGACCCCGACGCGGTCGACGTGGCGATCACCACCGACGCGACGCGGCAGGCGCTCGCGCACCTCACCTCCTACCTGGACGCGCCGCCCGCGCGCGGCGGCCGTGACCGCACCGGCACCGTGGTGGCCGTGCTGGGCGACTACGGCACGGGCAAGACGCACCTCGCGGTGCGGCTGGTCCGGCACGCCCGGCAGGTGCTGGCCGACCCGACGCACGCGCTGTACCTCGACGCGACCGCGGAGAGCTTCATCGAGCTGTACCGGCGGTTCATGCAGAAGCTCGGTCGCGAGGGCGTGCGGGCGCAGGTCAGCGAGTACTACGCGGACATCGTCGCGGACTCGTTGCAGAGCAGCGGCCTGACCAGCGACATGCTGGAGTGGCTCGGCAGCAGGCAGCTGGAGCCGCAGGAGGTCGTGGAACGGCTGGGCCTGATGGAGAGCGCGCTGCTGCGCAAGGTCCAGGACACGCTGCGCGAGGTGACGAACAACAAGGACTTCGGCACCGCGCTCACCCTGCTGCTGCGGCCGGGGTTCGAGCACTCGGTGTGGTCGTGGCTGCTCGGCGGCGCGCCGGACCAGGTGCTCGTGGAACGCGGCATCGACACGCCGATCGACAGCGAGGTGGCCGCGCTGGAGGCGATGGGCGTGTTCGCCCTGCTGTTCGGCGGCAGGCAGCGGCGGTTCGTGCTGGCGGTCGACGAGCTGGACAAGATCTTCTCCGCCGACAGCCGGCCGCAGGCCAGGACCATGGCCGCGTTCCAGACGTTGTTGCAGGTCTTCGCCAAGGCGGGCGCGTGCCTGGTGCTGTGCGGGCTGCCGGACTTCAAGTCCGTGCTGCCGCCGGCGGTGCGGCAGCGGATCCCGTACACGGTGGTGATGTCGGGGCTCAGCCAGGGCGAGGTGCGCGAGTTCGTCGAGCTGGCGCAGGAGCAGGTGTTCGGCACGCGGCAGCTGGCGCCGTTCACCGTGGACACCACGCGGTACCTGCGCGACCTCGCCCGGGGCAACGCGCGCAACGTGATCCGGTTGTGCCACCGGGTGTTCCGGATGGCCGACGACCTGTCGCGCACGCCCGGCCACGAGTTCGCCGTCACCGAGGACATGGTGCGGCAGGCGGCCCGCGACCTGTTCGGGTCGTTGAGCTCGGACGACATCGACGGCGTGGTGCGCCGGCTGCTCGACGCGAACGGCCTGGACTACCTGCACCGGCACCTGCTCGGCACGGCCGAGGACTCGCTGGCGGACTTCTGGGTCACCTTCCCCGAGCACACGACCGGCTGCGCCGTGCTGATCACCCGCTCGCTGCTGGAGAACGCGGACCTCGGCGTGGTGCGGCGGCGGATCTCGGCGGTGCGCGAGGCCGAGCCGGACGCCGAGCTGATCCTGCTGGTCAACGGCGTGGTGGCGGACGGCGTGGCGATCCAGCTGCGGGAGCTGCTCGGCCGCGAGCCGCTGGTGTACGTCGACCGGACGTTCGCCGACGACTTCAAGGCGCTGGTCAGCGCGACGGGACGGCGGCCGGCCGGCGACGCGGACCCGTTGTCGGCGCTGCGGTGGCGGATGGACCAGCTGGCCAAGCAGCAGTCGAGCATCTACGGGTTCATCGAGCACCTGGCCGAGCACATGGACGGGGTGCGGGCGTCGTCGGACCGGCAGCTCGGCGCGATCCAGCGGCAGCTCGGCGCGCTGGCGGGCGGCACGCCGGGCCGTGCGGCGGAGGCGGCGACGAGCAGGCTGCCCGGCGAGGTGGAGCGGCTGTTCCGGGACGCGGTGGACGCGTTGGAGGACCTGACGCAGGTCGACGTGATGTTCGAGGAGGCGTTCGACCACGCGCCGACGGCCACCCAGGAGGCCGTGCACCGGCGGCTGCGGACGCCGGAGTTCACCCAGGCGGCGGCGCAGGCGGAGTTCATGCGCAAGGCCGTGGAGGCGTTCCGGGCCGCGGTGTCGCAGTGGTACCAGTCGGCCGAGGACACCGACGCGCAGGACCGGCTGGAGGAGCTGTGCGGCATCTACGACGGGATCGTGGAGTTCCTGCCGCTGTTCCTGCTGGACCCGCTGTTCAAGCTGCCGCCGTGGTCGGCGCGGGCGGGCGGCCTGGTGGCCGAGGTGGGCCAGGGCTCGCGCCGGGCCCGCGTGCACGAGGCGTTGCGCAACCTGAGCCCCCGCGTGCGCCGCGCGGTGTTCCGCTCGTCCCCGGCGTGACCCGAGCGTTCCACGCGGTGTTCCGCTCGTCCCCGGCGTGATCCGAGCGTTCGACTCGGGGCGCCGGAACGGGTGGGGTGAACGCTCAGGGGGTCGGCTTCACCCGGTAGGCCGGGGTCGCCTGCGGTGCGGGTGCGGGCTTGAGCGGCACGCGCGGCACGCGCTTCGGCGGTCGGGCGGGCGCCGCCGGTGCCGGGGTCGGACGGGCCGTCACGCGGTCGTAGGCGCCGTTCGCGACGGCGTGCAGCAGGTTCACCACGACGACGGCGGGCGCGACCACGGCGATGGCGCCCGGGAACGTCGGTTCCAGCAGCAGCGCCAGGATGATCGCGGTCAGGCCGTTCTGCTGGCCCAGCGCCAGCCGCACCCGGTCGCCGCGCCACCGCTTCGGCACCGTCAGCGCGAACGCCACCACGGCCTGCGCGCCGAACGCCGCCACGCCGAGCACCGCGCCGACACCGGCCAGCACCCAGCTGAACTCGGCGGCCAGCACCAACCCGACCGCGGCGAGGGCCAGCACCATGCCCGCCTGCGCCAACCCGTCCACCCACCGACCCAGGTTCGGCCGGAAGAACAAGCCCAGCAGCGCCAACGCCAGCAGCAGCGAGTACTGCACCGCGACGAACCCGACGGCCAGCACCGCCACCACCATCACCGCGCGCACCGCGTACCGGACCGCACGCCCGCCGGCCTCGGCCCGCCGCACCCGCCCGCGCACCAGCGCCCACAGCACGAACGCCACCCCGGCCAGCGCCAGGTTCAGCACCAGGTTGACCGCGAACGTCCCCACGCCGCCGACCGCGCCGCCGTTCAGCGCGAACGCGGTGATGTACACCGTGAGCAGCACGGTGATCGGGTCGTCGAACGACGCCCACGCCGACAGCAGCGCCTTCGCCGAGTCCGACATCCGCGACTTCGCGTGCATCGCGGCCACCGACAGCGGGTCGATCTGCGCCACCGCCACCGCGAGGATCAGGTACGCCGGGTCGCGGAACGCGAAGAACATCACGCCGAAGATCAGCGCGACTTTCGCCAGCACACCGAGCGTGACGGCGATCACCACGGTGCGCAGTTGCCTGCGGAATTCCGCGATCACGATCCCGCTGGTGCTCGCGTACAAACCGAATCCGAGCAACGCGGTGATGAAATACCCGTACACCGGCGAGCGGTCGACTTCGCGGAGTCCGAACTGCCAGGCGCAGAGCCAGCCCGCGCCGAGGGCCGAGAGGAGCACGGCCGAGCGGATCACGGGCGTCACCATTCCACGGTAGGCACGGGTGGATGAGCGTTCAAGGACCGATTGGAGTGAGTTCGGCGGCCAAAGCGGACATTCGATCATCCGCCGCCCGCACCCGTGACTGGTCGATCGTCACGCCGACCAGGTATTCCCCGGCGCGCAACCGGTAGTGGTAGATCGCGCCCATCTCGACGTCGAGCACGAGCCGCGCCATGAGCCCGCCGACGACGGGGCTCACCGCCCGGTTCAGCTTGGTCGTCAACGCGCCGAGCTCCTGCACGAACCCGTGGTAGAACCGGCGCCGCGCCTCCACCGTGACCTGCTTGAAGAACGGCGCCAGCGAAGGGTCGCCCAGGCAGTCGACCATCGCCCGCACCTCGCCGCCGACGACGTGCGCGACCAGGTGCAGGTCCTCCGGCCGCACCGCCGCCAGGCACGCGGTCAGCGGCCCCTCCCCCGCCGTCACGTGCGGGCTCACGGCTTCGCGCACCGGCAACGGCGCGACGTCCGCCGAGCTCTCCCAGCCACCGGGGTTGAGCGAGCCGAGGCTGAGCTGGGCGCGCAGCCGGGTGGCGAGCCCGGCCACCGCCCGGTCCGCCTCGTCGACGGCGGGGTGGCCGAACAGCGGCCCGGCGCCCGCGTGGTCCAGCACCAGGCCGACGACGTGCTCGGTCGGCACCACGGAGTCGCAGAACAGCGCGCCCTCCTCGGTGTGCAGCACGGTGCGGATCAGCCGGCCCGTGCGCACCTCCTGCAACGCCCGGTCCAGCGTGGCGACCTGGAACGTGAGGTGCCTGCCCAGCCGCTTGAGCTCCTCGCGGCGGGTGCCGCCGGGCAGCGCGTCCGGTGCGGGCGGCGGGTCGCCGAGGGCGTCGACGCCGAAGTCGAACACGCCGCTGCTGTAGTGCGCGAGGTAGTGCAGCGCGGGTGTCTCCGCGATCGCCGCCCGGCACGCCTGCCTGGCCAGGTCGAACTCCGGTCCGACGTGCTCGGCCTGCTCCTCGTGCAGCTCCACGCCGCTCCCTCCTGCGCGCTCAGGTGTGCGGGATGTCGACATCGCACTCCCGCCAGTCCTGGTCGGTCGGGTGTGCCGCGAGTCGCAGGTCGTGCGCCGCCGCGGCGGTGTGCGGGTGATCGTGCCCCAGGAACTCCAGGCAGTCGGTGTGCGCCTCGGCGATCAGTTCGGCGGCCCGGTCCGCGTTCCCGGCCGCGGCGTGCACCCGTGCCTCGTCGATCGCCGACGCCAACGTCCACGGGTGCGTGTCGCCGAGCCGCGCGCGCAACGTCCGCGTCGCGGCCTCCACCTGGCTCACCGCGCCGGCCGGGTCGCCCGCCGCGCGCAGCGCCAGCCCGAGGCCGAGCTTGCACAGCGCCACGAACGGGTGATCGTCGCGCAGCCCGACGTGCTGCTGGAAGCCGTTCAGCGCGGTGCGGGCGAGTTCGACGGCCAGCTCGGGGTCGACGCCGACGCGGCGGTGGTCGGCGGCGAAGCTCAACGCGCAGCCCAGCGTGTAGGGGTGGTGCGGGCCGAGGACCTCGCGGTAGTCCCGCAACGCCTTGCCGGTGCGTTCCTTGGCCTCCTTGGCCCGCCCGACCAGGCGCAACGCGATGGCGCGGTTCCACTGCACGCCGATCTGCACCTGGTTCAGCTCGTGCCGCAGCGCCTGCAACTGCTGCGACGCGTACAGCAGCGAGTCCAGCGCCTCCGGGTAACGCCCCAGTTCCCGTTGGTACAGGCCGATCTGGGCGAGGGTCGCCCAGGTCCGCGAGTCGCCCGTGCCGAACAGCCGCCGCCGCCTGCGGTAGTTGTCCTCCTCCAGCGCCAGCGCGCCCGCCGCGTCACCGGAGAGGAACATCGAGGACGCCAGGTTGTTCGCCGCGCGGCGGGTGTCCGGGTGGTCCTCGCCGAGTACCGAGCGCAGGCTCTCCCAGGTGGCCTGGTCCTCCGCCAGCGCCTCGGCGAACAGGCCGAGCCCGCGCAGGTCGCCGCCGCGGCCGCGGGCCGTGATCAGCGGGCGCGGGTGGGTGAGGTCGAGCGCGCGCCGCTGCTGGGCCAGGGCCAGGTCGTCCAGCCGCAGCGCCTCGGTCGGCTCGCCGAGCACGCGGTGCACGTTGGCCAGCTCGGTGGCCAGCCGGTTGCGCAGCGGGTCGGCCGGGCCGAACCGCAGGGTCCACGCGTCCAGCAGGGCGCGGCCCGGTCCCAGCGCGGCCCGGCGTACGCCCGCGCCGCCGTCGGTGAACAGGAACCGCACCTGGTTGACCAGCCAGCGGCGCACCTTCGGGTCGTCGCTGCCCAGCGCGCCGGACGGGATGACGTGCTTCTGCAGCTCGGCGAACCGGGCGTGCCGGGTCGGCGAGTTGTCCTCCACCTCGGTCGGCGCCACCGCGGCCAGCGCCCGCAGCACGTCGGCCCGCCGTTCCTCGCGCTCGGCCCTGGTCATCCGGTCGCGCAGCGCGCGCTGCACCACGCGGTGCAGGCGCAGCGAGTACTGGTCGCCCCAGTCGACGCGGAACAGCCCGTACCGCGCGCCGTACCAGAGCACCCGGTCGATCTCGGCGGCGTCCAGCTCCAGCGGCTCGGCGTCCACGCCGCCCGCCGCGATCACCCGGCCGAGGAACGCGGGCGAGCGCACCAGGCCCAGGTTCGCGCCCTCCGGCGAGAGGAACGCCGACAGCTCCGCGACCAGTACCGCCAACCGGCCGGTGCCGTTGCCCCGCAACGCGTCCACCGCGACGTCGACGACCCGCGCCACACCGTCCACTTCGGACCGGCCGAGGCGTTCGAACAGGGTGCGCGTGGCCCAGGTGGCGGCGTCGGAGTCCCGGGAGCCCGCGCCGACCTCGGTCCGCGCCGTCTCGCCGAGCCAGGACGACGCCAGGTCCAGCGCCAGCGGCAGGTGGTCGACGGCCTCCGCGACCCGGCCGGCGTCCTCCGCGGTCAGCCCCGGGACCCGGTCCAGCAGCAGGCGCACGCTGTCCTCGGCGCGCATCGGCACCAGCTCGACGGCCTGGCCGGCGCCCGGTCCGGACGTGATCAGCACGTGCCCGGTGGCGCCGCCGGGTAACAGGTCGGCGAGCACGTCCGGGTCGTCGGCGTTGTCGTAGACCAGCAGGAACCGCGCGTACGCCGGGTCGTCCGACAGCCGCTCCAGCGCGGACAGCGTGCCGTAGTCGGTCGAGCCCGGCTGGCGCAGCCGGACCGCCAGCTCGGCCAGGCCGCCGAGCACCGACTGCCGGTCGTGCGCGGACAGCCACCACACCGCCGCGTAGTCCGACGAGAACCGGTAGGCGTACTCCAGCGCCAGCTCGCTCTTGCCGACGCCGGGCACGCCGTTCACCGTCACCACGGCGCGACCGTCGCCGGCCGCCGCGAACTGGTCCCGCAACGCCTCCAGGTCCTCGTCCCGGCCGACGAAGCCGGGGTGGCGCGGCGGCAGCTCGAACACGGCCGGGTCGCTGCCCGGCACCCGCATGCCCGGCTCGTGCACCGTGCCCGGCCGGTCGATCAGGCCGAAGTGGCCCAGCAGCCGGGCGCTCAACGTCTCCGGGGTGTGGTCGTGCACGGCCAGCCCGCCGTCCGCGGGGCCTTCGTCGGACAACCGCAGCCGCAGCACGGTCAGCGGCAGCGCGGGCAGCTCCACCGGGCCCAGGTGCGGCGACGACAGGATCAGCACGCCCGGCGGCACGTCGGCCTCGAACCACCCGCGCGCCTCGGACAGCCGGGCCACCTGCGCGCCCGCGCGTTCCAGCTGGCCGCGCACCCAGTCCGCCCAGGGCCGGTCGCGCGGCGCGTACACCAGGACCACGCGGTCCGGCGCGGTGGTCGACGTCAGCCCGAACACCCGCCGGTAGCGGGCGCGCAGCACCGGCGACACCGGGACCACCTCGGTGACCGCGCCGCCGGTGACCGCCGCGGCCAGCCTGCCGTACTGGGCCTCCAGCGCGCCGCCGCTGGTGGGCTCCTCCACCAGGATCGCCAGCAGCGGGTCGAACGCGTCGAACGGGCGGTAGGGGATCTCGATCGTGCCGCCGTCGGGCACCCGTTTCGCCTGCCCGGCCAGCAGTTCGGCGAACGCGGCGCGGATCGCGGACCGGATGCGCTGCGCCCGCGACAACTCGTCGGCGTCGTCGAACAACGTCGCCACCGGCACCACGTCGATCCGGATCGGCGCGCGCTTGCGCAGCCGCGCGGCCAGGTCCGCCGCGTCGGCGATGGCCCGGGGACGCGGGCGGAAGCACACCACCGCCAGCTCGCACAGCGTCGCGATCAGCGTCAGCGACTCGTCGCCCGCCCCGGTCGGCGCGTCGATCAGCACCTGGTCGTAGTCGGACTCCGCCAGTCGCGCGCGCAGCTCGGCGATCGCGCCCGCGTCACCGTGCCTGGTCTCGGGTTGCGGCCGGCCCGCCGCGTCGACCGGCATCGGCGACACCACGTCGATGTGGCCGGGGACCGTGACGTCTCCCGCCGGCGGCGCGAACCGCTCCACGACGGGCGCCGGGTCGTCCTCGCGCAGCGGGTCCGCCCGGTACGCGGCCAGCAGGCCGCGGCCCAACGCGTCCGGCAACCCCAGGCGGGCCACCAGGAACGGCTCCAGGTACTCGCGCACCCGCGGCACCTCGGAACCCCAGTCCACGACCAGGACCCGTTGCCCGGCCGCGGCCAGCGCCCACGCCAGGTTCGCCACCGCGCTCGTGCGGCCGGTCCCTCCGGTCGCCGACAGGAAGGCGGTGACCCCGGTGGGGCCCGGTGTGGTGCGCGGGGTGCTCATCTGCTGCTCCAGAGCGGCGGGGGGACTTGGGAATACCGGTTGCGCGGGCCGCGCGCCCGCGACTCAGCCGCGTTTCACCCGAACGGCAGCAGGCACGGTCACAAGGAGCTCTCGAAGGCCGCGAACCGGTCGGGCAGCTCGGCGTTCGCCGCGAGGATCCGGTGCAGCGCGGCGCGCAGCGCGGTGTCCGGCAGATCCGCCAACCGGGCCAGGTCCACGCCCGTGACGTCCAGGAGTTCGGACTCCAGGACGGGTTCGGAAGTCATGTCCGACCTACCCCCTCACCGCAATGCTGCGGGTTTCACCGCAGCCGCCTGATTGCCGGCGAACGCCGACGGCGCACTTCCCATCGTAGTGAACGACAACGGTCACCGTCGGGAATCCTCCGATTGGCGGAGGTAGCGGGCGGCGCGCTGTGTTTGATTGCTGGTGGGGTCTCCGGTTTGCTTGTGGCGCGGGGAATGTCGGGGGTGGTGGCGGTGAACTCGGGGAATGGGTTGCCGTTCCGCCAGTTCGTGCTCAAGGTGCACGGCCGGTGCAACCTGGCGTGCGACTACTGCTACGTCTACGAACTGGCCGACCAGCGGTGGCGTTCCCGGCCGCGGGCGATGTCGCCGGAGATCGTCGCGCACACCGCCGAACGGGTGGCCGAACACGTGCGCGGACACCGGTTGTCCGAAGTCGAAGTGGTGTTGCACGGCGGTGAGCCGCTGCTCGCCGGACGTGCCGCGATCGAGTCGATCGTCACCCGGTTCCGCTCGGTCGTGCCCGCGCCGGTGCGGTTCACCGTGCAGACGAACGCGACATTGCTGGACCGGGAATTCCTGGAGCTGTTCTCCGCGCGCGGTGTTCGGGTCGGGGTGAGCGTGGACGGCACGCCGGAAGCGCACGACCGGCACCGCGTTCGGCCGGACGGCGGCGGCAGTTGGGCGGCGGTGCGGGCGGCGTTGACGGCTTTGCGCTCGTTCCCGGAGGTGTACGGCGGTCTGCTGTGCGTGGTGGACGTCGGTGAAGACCCGGTGCGCGTCTACGAGTCGTTGCTGGAATTCTCGCCGCCCGCGGTGGATTTCCTGCTGCCGCACGGCAACTGGTCCGCGCCGCCGCCGGGACGGGTCGCGGACGACGACTCCACGCCGTACGCGGAGTGGCTGATCGCCGTGTTCGACGTCTGGTACGGCAGGCCGCGCACGCGCGTGCGGCTGTTCGAGGAACTGCTGGCGGTGTTGCTCGGCGGGCGGTCCGGGGTGGAGGGGATCGGGTTGAGCCCGTCGGCCCAGGTGGTGGTGGAGACCGACGGCACGATCGAGGCCTCCGACATCCTGGCGTCGTCCTCGCCGGCGGCCTCGGCGACCGGGCTGCACGTGGCGCGCGACCCGTTCGACGCGGCGCTGGACCTGCCGGACGTGCGCGCCGGTCGTGCCGGGTTGGCCGGGTTGTCGGAGCAGTGCCGGCGGTGCCCGGTGGTGTCGGCGTGCGGCGGCGGGTTGCGGGCGCACCGGTTCCTGGAGGGCGCCGGGTTCGACCGGCCGTCGGTGTACTGCCCGGACCTCGTGCGGCTGATCGGGCACGTGCGGTCGCGCGTGGCGGCGGACCTGGCGGCGCTGGCGTGACGGTCGGGCCCTTCCGGGTTTCCGCTTCGGACTTCGCCGCCCTCGCGCGGGGCGGTGGTGGTGCGGCGGTGCGCACGTTGCGGCTGGCGCGGCGCAGCCGGACGTTGCTGCTGATCAGGTCGATCGCGGCGGACCCGGCGGCGCGGGAGGCGTTCTCGTTGCTGCGCGAGGTGGCGCGGGTGGCTCCGGAGGCGGTGGACCGGGTGCTCGACCACCCGTCGGTCGGCGCCTGGGCGACGCGGACCGCGTTGGCGGTGCGTCGGGGCGACGAGGCCCGGCCGGCGGAGCTGGCGTTCACGGCGGCCGCGGCGGCGGTGCGCGCGGGGGTGGCGGTGGACCTGGAGTTCCCGCCGGTGGAGGTGTTCTCGCTGCCGTCGTTGGGCGTGGTGGTGGGGCCGGGGTTGGCCTACGAGCCGTTGCCGGAGATCCGCTTGGGCGCGCACACCCTCCAGGTGGACCTGTGGGCCGGTGGCGGCGTGCCCGACGAGCTGCCGGTGGCCGCGTCGGTCGACCTGCCGCGGTGGCGGGACGCGCTCGGCTCGGCGTGGGACCTGCTGACCCGGGACCACCCGGCGCTCGCCGCGGAGTTCGCCGAGGTGGTGTCGGTGCTGACGCCGATGCCGTCGTCGCCGACGGGCACGAGCAGCGCGACGTTGGCCGACGCGTTCGGGTGCGTGTTCCTGTCGCCGACGCCGGACGCGGAGACGTTGGCCGTGACGCTCGCGCACGAGGCGCAGCACAGCAAGCTGGTGGCGTTGATGGACCTGTTCGCGTTGGTCAAGCCCGGCAGCGAGGCCCGGTTCTACGCGCCGTGGCGGGAAGACCCGCGGCCGGCGGCCGGTCTGCTGCACGGCACGTACGCGCACCTGGGCGTGGCGGGCTTCTGGCGCTCCCGCCCCGGCATGGCCGCGCGGGTCGAGTACGCGCGCTGGCGTTCCGCGGCCCTGATCACCGCCGAGACCCTGCTGGCCGGCGACGAGCTGACCCCGACCGGCACCCGGTTCGTCACCGAGCTGGCCACCGTCCTGCGCGCCTGGTGCGCCGAACCCCTCCCCCCGGCCGCCGAGGCCGTGGCCGCCGCCGAAGCCGCCGCCCACCAAGCCCGCTGGCGAGCCACCAACGGCCCCCTCCCCCGGACCTGACCCCCGAACGCAGGACCCACCGGCCTTCGACACCCGGCACCTGAACGCTCAGGACGCAGGACGTGGGCCAGGTGGCGGAGGCCGCAGTCCGGCGACTCGCCGTGCGCGGTCCGCCGGGTTCGCCGGTCCGGCCGCGATACTGCCCGCCATGCTCACCGCCGACGGCCACCTGGTGCACTCCCCGGCGGACCTGGTGGACCTGTTGGAGTGCGACCACCGCGCCCGGCTCTCGCTCGCCCTGGCCACCGGCCTGCCCGGCGCGCCCGTCCCGGACGCCCAGCCCGACACCCTCGCCACCCGGCACGGCCACGCGCACGAGCAGGCCGTGCTCGCGAGGTTCCGCGCCGAGCACGACGTGGTCGAGATCGGCCAACCCGCGCCGACGCACGCCGCCCTCACCGAAGCGGCCGAGGCGACCGCACGGGCGATGGCGGACCGCGCGCCGGTGATCTACCAGGCCGTCTTCTACGCCGACGGCTTCCACGGCCGCGCCGACTTCCTCGTCGCCACCGACCGGGGCTACGAGCCGCACGACGCCAAGCTCGCCCGGCACGCCACCCCGGCCGCCGTCGTCCAGCTCACCGCCTACGCCAACGCCCTGCGCGACCACGCCGGCCCCGCCATGCACCTCCTGCTCGGCGACGGCACCACCAAGACGTTCCAGGTCGCCGACTTCCTCCCGCTGGTCCGCGACCTCCAGACCCGCCTGAAAGCACGCCTCGCCGCACCACCTGCCCTGCCCGAACGCCTCTGGGACGACGAACGCCCGGCGTGCGCCACCTGCCGCTTCGGCAGGCACTGCGCCACCGGCCGGGAACGCGACCGCGACCTCTCCCTGGTCGCCGGCATCCGCACCGACCAGCGCCGCAAGCTCGTCGCCGCCGGCCTCGGCACGATCGACGCCCTCGCCAACGCCACCCGCGCCGACCGCCCCGCGACGATGTCCGCCGCCACGTTCACCGGCCTGCGCGCCCAGGCCGCGCTCCAGGTCATCCAGGACGACTCCCGCACCGACGACGACCCGATCGGCAAGGTCGCCTACGAGGTCGTCGGGCCGGAAGCCCTGGCCACGCTGCCCGTGCCCAGCCGCGGCGACCTGTTCTTCGACATGGAGGGCGACCCGTTCGCCCTCGACGGCGAGGGCCTGGAGTACCTGTTCGGCGTGGTCGACGCGGACGAGCGCTTCACGCCGTTCTGGGCGCACACCCGCCCGCAGGAGAAGGTCGCGTTCGAGCGGTTCGTCGACCACGCCACCCGGACGCTGCAAGATCACCCGGACGCGCACGTCTACCACTACGCGCCGTACGAGGTGAACGCGCTCAAGAAGCTCGCCGCCCTGCACGGCACGCGTGAGGAGGCCGTCGACCACCTGCTGCGCTCCGGCGCGCTGGTCGACCTCTACGCCGTCGTGCGCAAGGCCCTGCGCGTGTCCCAGCGGTCGTACTCGATCAAGTACCTCGAGCCGCTCTACATGCCGGGTGCACGCGCGGGCGACGTCACCACGGCCGTCTCCAGCATCGAGGCCTACGAGGAGTTCCTGGCCCTGCGCCACGTCGACCCGGCCCGCGCCGAGGACGTGCTCACCGGCATCGCCGACTACAACACCTACGACTGCGTCTCCACGCTGCGGCTCTACCGGTTCCTGCTGGAGGTGCGCGCGGAGGCGGGCATCGAGCCGCACGAGGCCGAGCCGTCGTTCACCGAGGAGATCGAGGACGAGCTCGCCGCCCAGCGCCGGGCCGAGCGCGCCGAACGCCTCGCCGCCGTCGTCGACCCGCTGCTGGAGGGCCTGCCGGACAACCCGGCCGAGGCGACCGACGACGAACGGGCGCGCGCGCTGCTCGCCGCCGCCGTCGGCTACCACCGGCGCGAGACGAACCCGGCCTGGTGGGACTTCTTCCGCCAGATGGCTGCGCCGCTGTCCGAGCTGGAGTCCGACAGCGCGTGCGCGGTGCCGGTGTCGGTGCGGGCGCAGGACTGGGCGATGCCGTCCGGCCGGGTCCGCAAGGCCAAGCGCGAGGTGCGGGTGTGGTGCGACCCGGACCGGCCGCACCCCTTCGCGAAGGGCGACCAGGTCCGCCTGCTCTACCCCGGCAAGCCCGCGAACGTGACCCGTGACGCCGTGGTGCTCGCCGAGTCCGCCGAGGACATGGTGGTGCTGGAGAGCGTCGCGCCCGACGACGTGCACGGTGAGCAGCCCCTCGCGGTCCTGCCCGGCAGCCCGGTGCAGCCGAAGCCGAAGGACGAGGCGGTCTACGAGCTGGCGCGCACGGTGGTGGACGGGCTGCCGGCGCTCCCGCCGCACCCCGGCGTCGACCTGGTCCGCCGCACGCCGCCGCGCCTGAAGACCGGCGCGCTGCCCCGCAGCGACGACCTGATCGCCGACGTGATCGCGGCCGTCGACGCGTTGGACGGCTCCACGCTCGCCGTGCAGGGCCCGCCCGGCGCGGGCAAGACGTACCTGGCGGGACGGCTGATCGCGCACCTGATCCGCGGCGGTCGCAGCGTCGGCGTGACGTCCACCAGCCACAAAGCCGTGGAGAACGTGCTGAGCGCGGCCTTGGCGGCGGGCCGGGAGCTGGGCGTGCCGATCCCCACGGCCAAGCGCGCGAAGGGCGCGCCCGCGAAGGACTGCTCGTGGGAGCAGCCGCGCGACAACCCGGCGTTGGTGCGGTGGCGCGCCGACCAGGGCGGCGGGCACCTGGTCGGCGGCACGGCGTGGACGTTCGCCAACGCGGCGCTGCGCGAGCAGCCGTTCGACGTGCTGATCGTGGACGAGGCCGGGCAGTTCGCGCTGGCCGACGCGCTGGCCGTGTCGACGTGCGCGCGCAACCTCGTGCTGCTGGGCGATCCGCAGCAGCTGCCGCAGGTCGTGCAGGGCACGCACCCGGCGGGCGCGGAGGCGTCGGCGCTGGGGCACCTGATCGGCGACGCCGACGTGATCCCGCCGGAGCTCGGCTACTTCCTGGACCAGACGCGGCGCATGCACCCGGCCGTGTGCGCGCCGGTGTCGAACCTGTCCTACGCCGGGCTGCTGCACGCGCACCCCAGTGCCGCCGCGCGCGGGATCGACGGCGTGCCGTCGGGCGTGTACGTGCACTCGGTGCCCCACTCCCACAACACCACGTCGTCCACCGAGGAGGCGGACGCGGTGGTCGGCGTGGTGCGGTCGCTGATGGGTCGCATGTGGACGGACGGGCCGGACGCGCGGGCGCTGGACGACTCCGACGTCCTGGTGGTGGCGCCGTACAACCTCCAGGTGCGACTGGTGCGGCGCGAGCTGGAGAAGCACGGCTACGAGCACGTGCGGGTCGGCACCGTGGACCGGTTCCAGGGCCAGGAAGCGCCCGTGGTGATCACCACGATGACCTCGTCGGCCGCCGTCGACCTGCCGCGCGGGCTGGACTTCCTGTTGTCCCGCAACCGGTTGAACGTCGCGCTGTCGCGGGCGCAGGCCGTGGCGGTCGTGGTGTGCTCGCCGAGGTTGGTCGAGGCCGACATCCGCGGCGTCGACCAGCTCCGCCTCGTCTCGGGGATGATCGGCCTGATGGCCGACGCCGCCCCGTGGGAGGTCGAGCGGCACCGCTGAAGCCGTGCGGCGGCGTCACCCGGATCCATCAGGCTCCGGGGTGAACGCTCGGGCCGTGGCGTCCGTATAGGGGTGTGCGTTCCCCGCCGCGCCACCGCCGTCCACAGGAGCCACCATGCAGTTCGCACGGGCCGTCCGGGCACCACTCTGCGTCGCGGCGGCCGTCGCGTCCGCCGGCCTGCTGGCCGCCGCACCCGCCTCCGCGCACACCCCGTCGCTCAAGTCCGGGTGCGTCGACGGCAACGCCGTGCTCACCGTCGGTCTCACCCGGTACGACGGCCGCCGGTCCAATGCGGTCACCGTCGAGGACAACGGGCGGTCCCTCGAGGACGGCCGGTTCCGCGAGTCGTTCCGGAGGTCCTACAGCGAGCCAGGAACCGTCGAGCACGTCTTCACCGTGACCGTGCGGGCGTGGGATGACCCGAGGGGGGAACGTGGCTGGTCGTTCACGAGGCGATTGACCGCGCCCCCGTGCGTGACGCCGACGACGACCACCACGACCACCACCACGGTCCCCGTCAACACCACCACGACCGTCACGACTACGACTCCCGTCGAAGCGACCACCACCACGACGACCACGACCACGCCGCTGACGTTCGACTGGCCCACCACACAACGGAAAGCTCTGGTGGTGCCCGCCGCCGACGACCGCGGCCTGCCGGACACCGGCGCGGACGTCACCGTCCCCCTTGTACTCGGCGTGCTGCTGCTCAGCGGCGGGACCGCGGTCCTCTTCGTCCTCCGGCGACGGCTCCGGCGCTAGGTCACGGATTCACGGAAAGTAGTTACCGAACCCCGGATCGTGTTGTTATAAACCCCCCGATAGGGTGGCGCGGTTCTCCTCAGCCCTTCCCTCAGGAGCCCTCACATGCAGTTCGCCAGAGTCGGCGCCCTCGTCGGCGCCGCAGTCGCCGCCCTCGCCGCGACCGTCTTCGCCGCCGTTCCCGCCTCCGCGCACACCCCCAAGCTCGAGGCGAAGTGCCAGGACGGCACGACGACCCTCAGCGTGAAGCTCACGGCGTACGCCGAGAGCACCTCGCAGAAGTCCAACCGCATCAAGGTCACCGTTGGTGACGAAGAGCTGGAGAACAAGGACTTCGGCCGCAGCTTCGAGGGCTCCTACTCCGTCAGCGGCGACGTCAAGCGCGTGTTCGTGGTCGAGGTGACCGCGCACGACGGCAACCAGTACTCCTTCACGGAGAAGAAGACCGTCGAGGCGTGCGTCGTCCCGACGACCACCACCACGTCGCCGACCACCACGACGCTCCCGCCGACGACGACGACCGAGCCGAGCACCACCACCGTGCCGCCGACCACGACGGAGTCCCCGTCCTCGGCGCCCACCACCACGACCACGACCCCCGAGGTCGTGCCGGTGGCCGACACGGGTGACGGCCTGGCCAACACCGGCGCGAGCATCGCGATCCCGCTGGTGATCGGCGTCGTGCTGCTCGGCGGCGGCGCGGCCCTGCTGATCGTGCTGCGCAAGCGCGCGGCGAACAACTAGCGCCCACCGCCTCGGGGCCCGTCACGTGCGCGGGGCCGGGGCCGCGCGGCGGGACGGGCGGCCAAGGGGGTTTGGTCCCCGCC